>JBGTDE010000102.1:0-2826 GCA_041748475.1 Rubrobacteraceae bacterium
CGACGTGGAGGCATTGCTCGCCGCCGTCACCTCTGAGACCCGAGCCGTGATCCTATGCAACCCTAACAATCCCAGCGGAACGTACCTGACGCTCCCCGAAGTCCGAGACTTCGCAGCGGCGTTGCCCGAGAGCGTCATGCTTATCCTGGACGAAGCCTACGTGGAGTTTATCGACGATCCCACATGCGAGGACTCACATCTCGTAGCTCTGGAAAGGGAGAACGTGGTCGCGGCCCGCACCTTCTCGAAAGCGCACGGGCTGGCCGGTCTGAGGATCGGTTACGGCATAGCGTCCGGCAGGATCGCCGACTACGCCGAGCGGGTTCGCTTCCCTGTCTCTGTGAACCTCGCCGCGCAGGTCGCCGCCACGGCTTCGATGCTGGCGCGGGAGAAAGTCAAGGAGCGGGCTTTGTTCGTGATCCGGGAGCGTGGCCGTCTGCAACGGGCGTTTGGCGATGCGAGTCTTGAGTTCATACCGTCACAGGGCAATTTCATAATGGTTCGGTTCGGAGCGGAGAGTTTCGAGAGGTCCGGGGTGCTCGTTCGGGAGGGTGACGCTCTAGGGTATCCGGGATGGAGTCGGGTGACAGTTGGGGATACTTGGGAGAATGATCGAGTGATCAAAGCTCTAAGCGACGATCCCATCGAGAAGGGCGCGTGAGCCGCACACTAGGCATCGTGGGAGTCGGCCTGATCGGGGGTTCCGTCGGCCTCGCCGCCCGAACCGCTGGATGGAAAGTACTCGGCGTAGACTCGCCGGACGTACTCGAAACTGCCACCGGGAACGGCGCGATAGACCGCCCATCCAACCTAAAAGAAGTCCGGGAAGCGGACATCATAGTCTTGGCCGCCCCCATCTCCAAAGTCACCGACATCGTCGCACACCTGTCCCCCACCGACGCTCTCACAACCGACGTAGCCAGCGCAAAAAGCGCCATAGTACGTGCGGCGGAACATCACGGACTGCGCTTCGTCGGCGGTCATCCGATGGCTGGTAGTCAACTCGCGGGTGTATCCCATGCGAGGGCGGATCTCTTTAGTGGAGCCCGCTATTTTCTAACGCCCACCGGCAATACAGCCCCGGAAGATTACCGCCAGGTTGCCACCCTGGTGCGAGAACTGGGCGCGGTGCCAACCGCTGTAGACCCCGAGAAACACGACCTTCTGATGGCGGCACTCTCGCATCTGCCACATTTGATGGCGGCTGCACTCCTAAAGGTAGCGTCGGACATCTCGCCTGAAGCCCTGTCGTTCGCGGGGCCGTCGTTTCGGGACCTCACACGGGTAGGAGCCTCGAATCCAGAGTTATGGTCAGATATTCTGGCCGAGAATGCACCCGCTCTGGGCGAAGCACTGGCATCGTTCGCCGGGGCGATGGCCCAGCTTGGGAGCGAAATATCCAACCGCCAGACTATGGAGAACCGTTTCCATCAGGCCCGCGAAGCCTATGACGCTCTCGGCGGTATCTTGGTAGAAAAGAGCGGCGAGAATGCCGACATCGCCATCCCGGTCGAGAACCGGCCCGGTGTCTTCGCCGAAGTAACGACCTTGATGGGATCCAACAGCATCAACATCCTGGATCTCTACGTGCGCCACTCCAACACCGAACGCGCCGCCCTCGTCCTGACTTTAGATTCCGGAGATGCGGAGAAAGCCCGTGAGTTGTTGCAAGGCGCGGACTTTCGGGCGGAGGTACTAGGCTAGATTCCACCGACGCGCTGCGACATCGCCTTGAACAGCTCATCGCACTCCGTTTCCAACACGCCGCGTGTGACCTCGAAGCTACCGAACGAGGCGCGGTCGGACACTTCTTCGCAATGGAGATCAATCTGCGGTAGACCGAGTTTTTTCAGGGTATCTATCGAGGTGCCGAGGACTACTTGCGGGATTCCGGACCAGAGGATCGCACCGGAGCACATCGGGCAGGGTTCGGCGGTGGTGTAGAGGACTAAGCTGGATGGATCCAAGTCCGAGTGATTCTCGAAGAGCCGTAGGATCGCATCTGTTTCACCGTGCAAGATAGGGCTTGCATCGGCATTGTTCAGTCCTTCGGCCACGGTCTCGCCAGACGCTCTATCCACTATTACGCAGCCAAACGGCGCATTAGGGTTGCCGAGGGCTATTTCGATAGCTCGCCTCATGTGGCGTTCGTGGTTCACTTAACGTCCCAGGAGATGCCGGAATGCACCTTCGAGATTTGGAGTTTTGTATTCGTAGCTGGTCTCTTTTAGCTTTGCGGGCTCGACGCGGGTGCTGGCTAACAGAAGAGCATCGGCTACTTCTCCAAGTGCTACTCGGACGGCGGGTGCGGGGAGCGGCACGAATGTCGGTCGTCCGAGGACTTTGCCGAGAGTTTTGGTGTACTCGGAATTCGTTGGGATTTCGGGGGCGGTTACGTTCATTGGGCCGTTTATGGTTTCGGTGTTTATCGCGTGCAGGATCGCACCGGTTACGTCGTCCAGCGAGATCCAGGACCAATATTGATCCCCACTCCCGATCCTGCCTCCCCCACCGAGCTTGAAGATGGGCAACGTCTGAGCTAACGCCCCGCCCTCCGTGGAGAGCACGATGCCCAACCTCGGATGCACGACCCGCACGCCAGCCTCCCGAGCCGGGTCAGCAGCAGCCTCCCATTCTCGACACACCCCAGCCAGAAAACTCGTGCCGGGCTCGCTCTCCTCGGTGAGAAGCTCGTTGCCCCGGTCTCCGTAGTACCCCGTCGCCGAAGCACTCACCATCACCCGAGGCGGCTCGTCCAGCTTGGCAACACTCTCTGCCAATAGCCTCGTCCCCTTTACACGGCTGTCGAGGATGCGGGACTTCTTC
>JBGTDE010000103.1:0-3785 GCA_041748475.1 Rubrobacteraceae bacterium
GCCGTTCTTTCGGAAGGTTTCCAGGCTCATGTATTGCGCTTCGTGAAATTCGCGTAGTGCGTCGTTCAAGGGTTGCTCCTTTTACGTGAACAGATCCAAGAGTTGCAAGTTCTCAAACTCCGCTGTCAGAGCGGGGGAGAGATGCGTGTGATCCCGGTCCTCCTCCAGCTTCTCGGCTAGTTCGAGAAACGCCGCCACAGGACCGACCGCCGCCACGTCTCTCCGCTTGAGCGCGGCGATGGGCCGGGACAACGCCGGACTCTCCTCCACATCGACGATCACAATATCGCCGGATGCCACGCTGCGGACCACGGCCGTGCGTGGCAGAAAAGCTACGCCGAGGCGATGTTCGACCATCCGTTTCGCCGCCTCTATGTTGTCCACTTCCATCGTCCGTAGCTCGCGCAATCCGGCGCTCCGGAACATGGACTGGGTCTGCTCGTTGTAGCTGGAGTGTTTGTCGAAGAGGATCAAGTTTTCTTCGCCAATATCTTGAAGACTCGCCGACCCTTTCGCCGTAAAACGGTGATCTGGATCCACGACCAACGCCAACTCATCTTCGTACAACGTCAGACTCTCTATCTCCGGGTGACTCATCTCCTTCGTCAACCCTAACTGCACCTCTTCTTTCAGAACCATCTCCAGGATCTCATCCGAATGACCCGTCCTAACAGAAACAACCACCCCTGGATAAGCCGCCACGAACCTCTCTAACAAACCTGGCAACGCATATGTCCCAACCCCCGGCGAACTTCCGAGCATCAACCGTCCACCCAAAACGCCGCGCATCTCCGCCAACCGTCGCTTTCCATCCTCAAAGCACCCAATAACTCGCTCCGCATACGGCACGAACTCCCGGCCAGCCTCCGTGAGCCGCATCCCCCGGCTCGTACGCACGAACAGCGAATCCCCAACCTCTTCCTCCAATCCTTTCAGTCGCGCCGTGAGCGTCGGCTGTGTCAAGAACATCTCCTCCGCCGCCCGACTCACATTGCCCAAACGCGCAACCGCCAGAAAACATTCCATCTGCCTGAACAACATTAGTCACACTCCCGATAGACCTAGATATAAATTTACTCTATCACGAACATCGAAGCAAATGATTGGACTTATGGTTCGAGGGCGGTTAATGTTCTTGTCACGTTGGAGACGAGGAAAAGGAAAGGTGTTCAAATGATACCGGTACAGTATAGGGATTCAGAGACTGAGGAGATTGTGGAGTTGCGGCATGAGGAGTCCGCACCGACGATGGGGTCGAGGGTGAGGCTTCATTTTCGGGATTACGATGTGCTGTACCGGTGGAAGTGTGTCCCCACGTGTTGCATCGTGTACGTGCGGCGGGCTATGGCTGAGAAGCGCGAGAGCCTCGCTGCTTGAACTTTGTTTAGGGGTGTCGAGCGTGAGGTGCGATGGCTTGCTAGAGTTTGCCTCTGGCAGGCCATCTAGAAGAGGAGCGCGTTCGTGACGCAAGGACAGTCAGAGACGCAGCAGTTTAGTGAGGGAGTCGAGATCCAGGCTTCCATACCGGAGAATCAGAGGGATATAGTTTCGGATGAGGCGGTCGCTTTTGTGGCTAAGCTTGCTCGGGAGTTTACCGGACGGGTCCACGAGCTTCTTCAGAAGCGTGAGGAGCGCCAGGAGCGCTTCGACGCTGGGGAGGCGCCGGACTTTCTTGAGGAGACAAAGGATGTTCGGGAGGGCGATTGGAAAGTCGCGGCGGTCCCGGAGGATTTGCGGGAGCGTCGGGTGGAGATCACCGGACCCCCGGATCGCAAGATGGCGATAAACGCGCTCAACTCGGGCGCGAAGATGTATTTGACGGACTTTGAGGACGCGAACTGTCCGACATGGAACAACATGCTCGACAGCCAGATGAACCTGCGAGATGCAATCCGGAGGGACATCGCCTTCGACGATCCGACGTCCGGTAAGCATTACGAGCTAAAAGACGAGGTGGCTACCCTGATCGCCCGTCCTCGTGGCTGGCATCTATTCGAGAAGCACATGCTCGTGGACGGAGAGCAAGTCCCGGCGGGCATCTTCGATTTCGGCCTGTACTTCTTCCATAACGCCAAGCCGCTGTTGGAGATGGGCAGTGGTCCATACTTCTACCTGCCGAAGATGGAGAGTCATCTTGAGGCGCGGCTCTGGAACGATATCTTCGTTATGGCTCAGGAGGAGCTTGGGATACCGCAGGGGACCATCAAGGCCACGGTGCTTATAGAGACCTTCCCGGCTGCGTTCGAGATGGAGGAGATCCTCTACGAGTTGCGCGAGCATTCGGCTGGCCTGAACGCGGGACGCTGGGACTACATCTTCTCGTACATAAAGACCTTCCGTAATTGGGAGGATCGGGTGCTCCCGGACAGGGCTAGCGTCACGATGACCGTTCCGTTTATGCGGGCTTACACGCAGCTTCTTATAAAGACCTGTCACAGTCGCGGCGCTCACGCCATAGGCGGTATGGCCGCCCAGATCCCGGTCCCAAATGACCCGGAGGCGAACGAGGCTGCCTTCGAGAAGGTTCGCCAGGACAAGGAGCGCGAGGCCGAAGACGGCTGCGACGGAACCTGGGTCGCGCATCCTGGAATGGTCGAAATAGCCAACGAGGCGTTTAGCAAGAAGATGCCGCAGGAGAACCAGCTAGACAAGCTGCGCGAGGACGTAAGTGTGACGGCGGCTGAATTGAGCGAGCCGTGCGAGGGAGATATTACGGAGGCCGGAATTCGGAACAACGTAAGTTCTGGCATCCAGTACATCGCGGCTTGGTTGGCCGGTAGGGGAGCTGTGCCGGTTTTCAACCTCATGGAAGACGCGGCGACGGCGGAGATCAGCCGGGCGCAGGTGTGGCAGTGGATCCACAACCCCGGTGGCGTCCTGGACGATGGACGCGACATTACCCCGGACCTCTTCCGCCAGATCCTACGCGAAGAGATGGACCGGATGCCCGAGATAGTCGACAAGGAACGTACCAAGAACGACCGCTTCGAGGAAGCCGCCGAACTATTCGACCGCATCTCCACGAGCGACGAGTTCGTCCCGTTCCTAACTCTCCCCGGATACGAAATCCTGGAGAAGTAACCATCCAAGCTCTTCCAACACCCACCACGACCCGAACCGGCGGCCCGTCCGTGAACTGGCCGCCGGACCCGGTCCTCCTCCCCCGGAGCGTCGGCCACGTACTCTAGCGTGCCCGCCCGTGGCGTGGTGCGCGTGTCTTCGGCACATATGTGAGTCATATAGATGCGAACTGCAATTTCCGCAAGGTTATCTAGAAGGAGAACGACATGGAGAATGGACAGAACGGGATGAACGGGGATCAGGCCGGGGAGATACGGCGTTCCTGGGAAGGTCAGCGCTGGGAGGGGATAGAGCGTCCTTACGGAGCCGAGGATGTGGCCCGGTTGCGGGGCTCGGTCGTGGTGGAGCACACGCTGGCCCGGCTTGGGGCCGAGCGGTTGTGGAAGTTGATGCAGGAGAGGCCGCACGTCAAGGCTCTTGGGGCGCTTACGGGTAATCAGGCGGTGCAGCAGGTCAAGGCTGGATTGGAAGCCATTTATCTTTCTGGGTGGCAGGTTGCGGCGGACGCTAACCTGGCGGGTCAGATGTACCCGGACCAAAGTCTGTATCCGGTGGACAGCGTGCCGAGCGTGGTCAAGAGGATCAACCAGGCGTTGCAGCGGGCGGACCAGATCCACCACTCCGAGGGCAAGAATGGGATCAACTGGTTCGCGCCGATCGTGGCCGATGCGGAGGCTGGTTTCGGCGGTGCGTTGAACGTCTTC
>JBGTDE010000104.1:0-6020 GCA_041748475.1 Rubrobacteraceae bacterium
GGCGGCGTGATGATCGCCGCGAGTTTCTGGTCTCTTCTCGCGCCCGCCATAGACCTCTCCGCAGGGGGAGCGTTGCCAAAGTGGATCCCACCGCTCGTCGGGTTTCTGCTTGGTGGCGTATTCCTACGCGGCCTCGACCTCGTGCTGCCGCATCTGCACCCTGGGGACCCGGTCTCCCAGGCCGAGGGCGTAAAGACTAGCTGGCAGCGCAGCGTGCTGCTCGTGTCGGCCATAACACTTCACAACATACCCGAAGGGCTCGCCATCGGGGTGGCGTTTGGAGCGGTGGCCGTCGGGATAGACGGTGCTACTCTCGGGGCGGCGGTGGCGCTCGCTATCGGCATTGGTTTGCAGAACTTCCCTGAGGGCACGGCGGTCGCTATGCCGTTGCGGCGCGAGGGAATGAGCCGGGGCAAGAGCTTTTTCTACGGGCAACTTTCGGCGGTCGTCGAGCCGATAGCGGCCGTATTAGGTGCGTTGGCGGTGATCGTGGCGCAACCCATCCTGCCCTATGCTCTGGCGTTCGCCGCTGGGGCCATGATCTTCGTCGTAGCCGAGGAACTTCTCCCCGAGGCCCGCCGCGGCAGCCCCGACATTGCCGCCATGTCCGTAATAGTCGGCTTCGCCGTCATGATGACCCTCGACGTGGGCTTGAGTTAGCCTCTGAGTGCCACCGGAAAGACAGGCTTGACATCCCGGTGGGAGGCTTGGGCGGCGTTATCGGGCGGGGCTCTGTCGATAGCGCAGGGCGCGCTCGTGTTCTCCAACCCCGACTACTACAGGTTCGACTCGCTCGCGGACAACCTCGTGCTCGTCGTCGAAGGCGTGGTGCTGATTCTGCTGCTGATGGGATTGGCGGGGTTGCACGCCCGGCAGTCCGGGAGCTACGGGCGGCTCGGGAGGGCAGGGCTCTTCGCGGCTTTCGTGGGAACTGTTTTGGCGGGTGCCGGACACATCTTCAGCGTCCCATTCTTCGATTTCGTTGGTACCGGTGGGCTGGTGTACGTTCTCTTCGCGCTGGTATCAGCCGGGGTTTTCTTATTCGGTGGGATGGTCTACGTGGCTGGGGTCGTCTCTATGAGCCTGGGTTATCTGTTGCTCGGGTTCGCCACGGTTCGAGCGCGAGTGTTGCCGGTCTGGTGCGGGGCAGCGCTGGTTTTCGGGATAGTCGGGCTTTGGTTGGGGAACGGGGCTGGATGGTTGTCGTTTGGGGTTGCGTGGCTGGTTGTGGGGTACGCGATGCTTCGGACGAAAAGCGGGTAAACGACAGTGTTGCCGGCACCCCCGCAATCGGCTGTCGTATACTGCCGCCGTGGGAGAGACCGCCGATAAATATCCCCTAAACCGTGGCTGAACGCTCCAGCGGCCTCGCTGTATGGTCGTGGGCACTCTACGATTTTGCCAACACCATCTTCTCCATAAGCATTTTGAGCTTCTTCTTTCCGGTGTGGCTGGGCTCGGAACTCGGTGCGGGCCCGGATGTCTTCAACTACGCGACGGCTGGCGGGGCGTTGCTTGTGGTTATGACCGCGCCGTTTCTGGGGGCGGTCGCCGACCTCCGACAGCGACGCAAGCCGTATCTAATAGCGCTGACGCTCGTGGCGGTCGGACTAACTGTCGGCTTGGAGTTCGTGGGGACAGTCGCGGTTGCGGTGGCCGTGTTTGTTGCGGCGAACTATGCCTACCAGTCGGCGTTGTTGTTCTACAATGCGATGCTGCCGGGTGTCTCGGTGGGACGTGGCGCGGGACGGGTGAGTGGTTATGGGGTTGGGGTGGGTTATGTTGGGACGATTCTGGCTCTTTTGGTCCTGACTTTCTTTGTGACTGATGGGGCGACGGTGCGGGAGTGGCTCGGGCCTCTAGGTGGCTGGCTGGAGAGCGGGGGAGAGCGGAACGCCAACGCTCTCTTGCCTACGGCGGTGCTCTACTTGGTTTTTAGTCTTCCGTTGTTTCTGTTTGTGCCGGACGTCGCGGTGCGGGAGCCCCGGCCCGTGAGTTTTAGGATCGCTTACCGGGATGTCTTCGAGACTCTGAAGAACCTTCGACGTTACTCGGGGGTTGGGACGTTCATTCTGGCTACGGCTTTGTATACGGACGCGGCGAATACAGCGGTCGCGAACATGGCGTTGTATGGGAGGGCCGTCTTCGATATGGATGGCGGTGATATCCGGAACTTGCTTCTGTTCTCGACGGTCTTTGCGGCTGTAGGGTCGTTCTCTTTTGGGGTGGCGAGTGACCGGGTGGGGCCGAAGCGGACTCTGATCGTGGTGTTGTTTCTGTGGGTGGTCTCTATCCTGATCGCCGCTCTAGCCGTCGCTCCGTGGATGTTGCTGGTGGCGGGGCCGCTGGTCGGGATAGCTCTCGGGGCTACGTGGACTGTTAGCCGCGTCATGCTAGTCGCGCTCTCGCCGCCGGATAAACTCGGCGAGTTCTTCGGACTGTACACTATCTCGCAGAAACTCTCGGCGGTGCTTGGGCCGGTGGTTATAGCGGTGTTGTTGAACGTGTTCGGAGGGTTTGGCGTGGGTATCTCCTACAGGATCTCGATAGGTTCCTTGATAATCATCACGCTACTCGGGCTATTCTTCCTGTTGCGCGTGCCGGACGTTCGTCCCGACAGCACCGTCGAAGAATTCGCGCCGGGGGATGAGGCACTTGATTCGTCGCATTCACCGGAGGAAGATACGAAGCTGTGAAGGGGATGAGGACATGAGCGAGGCTAATGCTGGACCGGTGACCGCGCTTAGAGGACAGGTTGTGACGGATTATGAAGTCTGGCCTGAAGGTACGGTGCTGTTCGAGGGTGGGATCATCAAGGACATCAGCCCCGACGCATCCTTGCTGGCGAGTGCGGATCGGGTGTTCGAGCATCCCAACTCACTTATAGTCCCCGGTCTCGTGGACCTTCAGGTGAACGGTGGATTCGGGATCGATGTCGCCACCGAACCGGAACGTCTCCCCGAATTGTCCCAAGCTTTGCTCGCAAACGGGGTGACGTCGTACTTGCCGACCATGATCTCCGCCCCCGAATCCCTCTACAATGACGCTCTACCCAAGATAGCAACCGCTGCCAAAACCCCGACCACCGGCTCGAAAATTCTGGGAGTCCACCTCGAAGGTCCGTTTTTGAACCCCGCAAAGAATGGTGCCCACGACCCTGAGCATATCCTGCCGCCGAACCCTGAATTGCTTCGTCGACTGTTGGATCTCGCGCCCGTCCGAATGCTCACGCTGGCGACCGAGTTGGAAGGCGCCGCGGAGCTCGTCGGAATAGCTCGCGAGCGGAACGTAGTAGTCTCCGCCGGTCACTCGGATGCGACTTTCGAGCAAGCCTACCCTGCGCTAGATGCCGGTGTCGCAAGCCTAACGCACCTCTTCAACGCCATGAGCAGCTTGCACCATCGGGAGCCAGGACTGCCCGGAGCGGCCTTCGCCCATCCGAATGTGGTGTGCGGTCTGATCGCGGACGGGCTACACGTACATCCCGAGACGATAAACCTCGCTTTCAGGATGTTGGGACCAGATAGGATCCACCTGGTCACTGACTCTACCGCCGGTTCTGGCATGAAAACCGGGCACTTTCCGCTGGCGACTCGCGAAATACGCCTCGACACTGGAGTGACCCGCCTGGAAGACGGAGCCATAGCCGGGAGCGTCGTGGCGATGTCCGAAGCCCTTCAGAATATTCTTGCCTTCACCGGCTGCACCATCCCCGAGGCCGTTCGCATGGCCTCGACCACCCCAGCCCGTCTCGTTGGCGAAGGTCGCCGCAAGGGTCGCCTCGTCTCCGGGTACGACGCGGACATAACCGTCCTGGCCCCAAACCTCTACGCGGAAGCCGTCTGGTGCAGCGGAGAGCTAGCCTACACCCGCTAGACCGGAAAACGGGCAGTCGCGTGCTAAAATTCCGGTATGACAGATACGCAGAACACACCGGACAAAGTAGAGTTGACCGACGCGGAATGGAAGGCGGCACTCACCCCCGAACAGTACCGAGTCACCCGTCAGAAGGGTACGGAACGACCGTTCACGGGCGAGTACGACGGCCACAAACAGGCTGGTCTGTATCGTTGCGTGGGGTGTGGCACGCCGCTGTATTCATCCGAGGCCAAGTTCGATTCCGGCACTGGCTGGCCGAGCTTCTGGGCTCCGGTGGACGAGCGGAACATCGAGACCGAAGTCGACGGCATCCTGTTCATGCGCCGTACTGAGGTCCACTGCGCCGCTTGTGGGGCGCACGGCGGACACATCTTCGATGACGGACCCGCCCCAACCGGCCTACGCTACTGTATCAACTCCGCTTCGTTGCGCTTCGAGCCTGCGGAAGGATAAGCAAAAGGGCTCGCGCTTAACGGTTTTGGTGCGGGCGTTTCGGGCGAGACGTTGTATATTAGTGCCTCGATGTTAAAGGCGTTTTACACAACTGTCCGGGGTCTGTTAAGCGGGGAAGACTGGGTCTATGTACTCGCTCTTCTGTTGCCGCTTACCATTTACAACCTCGCGCTCAAGGCAACGAGCGTTGCGATAAAAGATGAGACAAACGGGTTGCTCTCTGCCCTGAACCTCATGCGCTCGGATTTCCTCTTCGCCATCGGGTACGTGGTCTTCTGGATCGGGGTTTTCGCTATCGTCCGCTCCGGGATAGCTCGTGCCGTAG
The DNA here is from genome assembly GCA_041748475.1 of Rubrobacteraceae bacterium. GTDB lineage: Bacteria > Actinomycetota > Rubrobacteria > Rubrobacterales > Rubrobacteraceae > JACDDK01. The sequence continues at coordinate 4,658 of JBGTDE010000104.1, forward strand.
TAGTCGTCCTGTTCCATGCGGTCTCCCTGTTGGTCGTGCTGGTCACGACTGTGGCGTACCAGTACTTCGAGGGGACGGGTTCGACGTTGGACTACAGCGTCATAGTCTTCTACCTTTCGACGCTCGGTGAAGTCAAAGACATCATCGCTAGCGAAGCATCGTTCCTGGTTTGGGCGGCTTTGATCGCCGCTGTTCTATACGTGCTTTTCGGGCCGTGGCTGGTTACCCGACTTATCCGCCGCGGGAGTTCATCCTCCGGGCGCGCCGAGGTTGGAAATTCCCGGCTTGAGGCTTTCGGGCTGTGCGCTGTGGCTGCGGGTTTCGGTGCGTTGGCGTTCGTTCCGGCGGTCTCGGATGCAAACCAGTCCTTCTCGCGCAGCCCGTTTGTCAATGTGCTCGCGACCGGTGTATCCGCACCGGGAGCCGACGAGTTGACCGTCGAAGAAGTGAGCGCACAAGCCGCGATCTCGTTGTCCGATGTCAAGCTCGCCCGAACCTCGGATACAGAGCGGCGCAACGTAGTGTTCATCCACCTCGAAAGCGTCGGGGCTCGTTCGACCACACCTTACAACCCCGATCTCGCGACTACGCCATTCCTGGACAAACTAGCCGATGAGAGCTTACTCGTCGACCGGGCTTACACGACTATTCCGCACACGTCTAAAGCTATCACCTCGCTCAACTGCGGCATCTACCCGCACCCGGAGACGGACATCTACGAGTCCGAACCGGACGGTGTACCGGTGAAATGCTTGCCGGAGCTTCTGGGGGAAGAAGGCTACAAATCCGTGACGTTCCAGTCGGCGATTGGCAAGTTCGAGGATCGACCGCAGCTTGTGGAGAATTTCGGCTACGACAAGTTTATCGGGCTCGAAGATCTCGATACGAAAGGTTTCGAGAAAGCCGGGTATTTGGGTTATGAGGACGATATTCTGTTGAAGCCGAGTCGTGAGTGGTTGGTTGGGAACGGTAAGAAGCCGTTCGTGGCTAGTTATATCGGGATCACACCTCACCACGAGTATCTCGCTCCGAAACGCTACGGTCGTGAGCCGCTGGCGAAAGAAGATGTGATGAATCGGTACCTCAACGCTGTTCGCTACGACGACTTTTGGGTTAGGAACTTGATCCAGCAGTACAAAGACCTCGGTTTGTACGAGAACACGATCTTCGTGATCTACGGCGATCACGGCGAGGCGTTCGGTGAACACGAATTGAAGGGCCACGACGGAGTCCCCTACGAAGAAGGTCTCCGCGTGCCGCTTATCATCCACGATCCATCACGCTGGTCCGAGGGCAAAAAAATATCACCCGATACCCCGGCAAACCACATGGATATTCCACCAACCATCCTGGATCTCCTCGG
>JBGTDE010000105.1:0-2550 GCA_041748475.1 Rubrobacteraceae bacterium
GCTAGTCCCAACCGTTCCCAGGCCAAGTCCGCCCTCACTGTGGTTCTGGGAGAGATAGTCGCCGATGGAAGCTCCCAGAGGGCGAGTCAAAACGTAGGCGATCCAGAACGTCAGCACCGCGTTGGCCTTGAGACCGTAGTGCGCGAAGGCGACGAGTGCGATCAGCCCGCCAAATATAATCGCCGATGGCAAGTAGCCCAACGCCAGGCCTTCAGCGGCCAGGTCACCAGCGGCGGTGCCGAGGGCGAACGTAAACAGGATAGCGAGCCAATAGAAAGCCTCGCGCCTGGTTGTGTAGATACTGTGAATCGAAAGAGTCCTCTCGCTCACGTACCAGGCCACGAAGGTCACCGCCAACGCGATGCTAAAGACTACCGTCGTCGTCGTAAGTGCCACCCCGAGGTTGTCCACGAGATTGTCCGTGATGAGCGTACCTACGATGCTGATGAGCACGACCGCGAGCCAGTAGACGCCCGGCACATACCTGTCCAGCCGGAACTGGTAGGCCAGTGCTACCGCGAGCAAAAGGCTCATAACGACGGTGGTCACCGTCAGGCCAAGGCCCAGGTTGACGTTGAGGAAGTCTGCGGCGGTCTCACCGACGGTAGTGCAGAGAATCTTGATGATCCAGAAGTAGAGGGTGATCTCAGGTACTTTGTTCAGCATCGTCTTCCCGAGACTCGCCCGCCGATCCATCGTCGCGGCACTCACGCCCGCATCTCCCGGCGGACCGTCTTTCTGTGTGCGAGAGTAGACCCTGCCCCGAACCGTTGCTTCTCCATACCCGACTCCCTTGATCAAGGAAGGACCTTATTGCCCCTCCGCTGTGAAGCAGGATAAGAGCGTTTTCTAAGAACCAGATGAGAAATTGAGAAAGAAGGAATGGAAGATCTCTGAAACGATGGAAATTTTGTGTCTTCCGATAGAGGTCTATTGGTTCTCTTTTTGTAAGACGCTGGTTGTGTATTGGGAGGCTGCGTTCCAGAGGATCCAACCCGTAAGATCCGAGTCGTAGGTGGCTTTCATCTGGGCTTTGACTTCCTCAGGACCGTAGTCCGAGATGTACTCGAAGTCCTGGAGCCACGGGCGGATCTCGATATCTGGATTGACTCTCCGGGATTTGGTCTTGAAATCTTCCATCGCGTAGTCAACGATCTCGTACGGGTAGGCGTCCGGGTTGTCGTAGCCGTAGGAACCCGCCGGATAGTGCGACGGATAGACCATTGGGCAGATCACATCGAGGTGCGGTGCCATCATGGAGACGACTTGCCCTACGCCAACCTCGTCGTTCACACCCACGAGCCCAAAGACGTCCGCCGATACCTGCGCGCCGGTCGGCTCTAACTCACCGTGGGCGTACTCAAGAAAGCCCGCAATGGTTTCTTCCTGCGTTGGGAAAGTCTCCTCGCCATAGGAAAGTTCGGCCATCGGGCCGTCGGACGGGAAACGCACGTAGTCGAACTGTATCTCATCAAACCCCATCTCCGCCGCTTCCTTCGCTATGGCGACGTTGTACTCCCAGACCTCCTTACGGTAAGCGTTGGTCCACGCCGCACCCTGAAATGTCAGCCACGGCTCGCCGGTCGCAGAGCTTTTTACCGCGAGGTCCGGGCGTTTGTTGGCGAGTACGTCGTCCTGGAAGACAGCGATGCGGGCGATAGCGTATACGTTGTTCTCGTGCAGCTCATCGACTAGAGCTTTCGGGTCCGAGATATAGTCGGTGGTCGCCCCGATCTCCTTGGCTAGTGGCACTTCGGACTGATAGGTCGTAACCCCCGCATCCTTTGCGTCCACCACTAGAGCGTTGATCTCGGTCTCGTCCGCGATCTTCAATAGGTTGTCCAGCTTCTCTTCTACATCGTATCCCGGTACATAAAGACCCCTAACAGCCTGCGGAGTCCCCGAGCCTTTTTTGGTCTCGGTCTTCTTATTCTCAGCCTTTCCACCTTTAGAACCCGAGGCTTGGGTGGTCCCGGCATTGCCGCTGCCGGATACGGATTTCGTATCCTTTGCGTTTCCTTGAGAATTTTTCTTACTAGATTCTCCCTGTTCGGCATTTGGATCATTCCGGCAACCGGAGGGTAAATACACTAACGGCAGCATCAGTAGCACAAACAGCAGTAAGCGATATCGGCCAATCCTCAGTGGTTCCTGTGTGGGTATTCTCAAACGTCCTACTCCTTGGAGATTTGCGGGCCTCTAACGATATGAAGTCCCGAAAACACGATTGGTCGAAGGGGCGATCCGCTCTTGGTCACGAGCATCATACCCCGAAGCCGTTGTTGCCAACGCTGAGAGATAGATCTCCGTGAGAGCTGCAAGCCAAAATAGACCTTAGTCTCTCACCGCCCAACCCATTCACCCGAACTTCCGCAGGTAGAAGACCACAACCACTGCAAAGTCCGGGTGACTATCCCATGCTCTTTAAGGAAGGCTCTAACCCCCGTTTGCTCCGCTCACCCCATACTCCAACCCATCCACGAGCGCTTGCCAGGACGCTTCGATAATGTTCTCGCCGACTCCGACTGCGCCCCATACTCGTTTGCCGTC
>JBGTDE010000106.1:0-4399 GCA_041748475.1 Rubrobacteraceae bacterium
GGAAAGCGAACGCTCGAAAGCGTCGCGGCTCGTTCCATGTCGGGCTCGGGAAGTCCGTCTTCTTCGAGGTATTTCCGGGCGGCGAACAACAGTAGTCGTGATGGGATAGTTCGCTTGGCCCAGGAACCTTCAACTTTCGACCAGTCGATAAAAGAGCCGCCATACAGACGTTCGAGATCCATGCTCCGGTTATATCACCACGACGTAAACTCTCGAAAGCCGAGAGCCGCCTCAGGCGGTGTGCTGCAAGCGCGTTACATCAAGGGCCGTCGGTGGTCTCTTCTGTGGAAGTGGCATCGGCGGTATCGACGCTGCCACCGGGAAATTCTCGTGAGCCTCGACCGCGCCCGCTTTCGGCCAGATTTCCGCCGTTGGGTTCAGAGAAATCCAGGACAGGGTCTCCGTCCGTAACGCGAGTCATATAGGAAGCCCACAGATCCAGGGGTAGGTTCTCGCCGCTGACAGCTTCGAGTCCATGAACGTCCTCCATAGAACGTCGAGCGTCCGGGAAACCTACCCACACCGCAGTCGAGAGTCTGGGCGTGAAACCGACGTACCAGGCATCAGCGTAGTCGTCGGTGGTTCCAGTCTTGCCCGCTGAAGGACGCCCGATCTCCTTGTCGAGATCGTGGAAGCGGCTGGCCGTGCCTTCCTCCACTACACCGCGCAGAACATCCACCGCGAGAGTCGCCTGATTTCCCGATAAAACCCGACGACCCAGCACCTGATGGTCGTAGGTCGTCTCTGATTCCCCGTAACCCATCTGGTCAACACGCTCGACAGCGAAAGATTCCCGGTGAACCCCACTCCCCGCGAACATCCCGTAGGAGGATGCCATTTCAAGCGGGCTGACTCCCGTACCGAGGCCACCGATAGCTGTGGATGGATAAGGGTCCAATGGCGAGGTTATGCCCATCGCCCGAGACGTTCCAACGACGTTTTCGAGGCCGACATCCATGGCAAGCTGCACGAATACGGTGTTGTCGGATTCCGCGAGGGCTTCGCGGATGGTGATAGGTCCACGTTCTATAAAATCGTAGTTGCTGATGGTGAAATCTTCCTTTTGGAAGCGGACGTTCAACTCTTCCGAGACGTAGGTCGCATCCGGGGAGACGTTCGACTTGATCGCGGTGGCGAGGACCATAGCTTTGAACGCGCTACCCGGCTGACGACGGGCATCCAGGGCGAGGTTGAATCCCTCGTACTGCCCGGCTAGAACCCGGATCGCACCGCTCTGCGGCTCTATGCTAACGATGGATGCCGCCGGATCTCCGGGAGCGGACAACTCGGTCTCGGTCTCTTCGACGGCCTGGCGTAGCATCTCGGGGTCTACGGTCGTTTAGACGCGAAGACCCCCCTTTTCGAAGGCGTCCGACCCAAGTTTTTCCTCCACTTCGCGACGGACTTTATCGAGGAAGGGCTCATAGATCGGGTCGTTCGATGGCCTGGATGTGTTGAACCTCAGCGGCTCTCCCTGAGCCCGGAGACGCTCTCGGGTCGTGATCATACCCTGCCCCTCCATCAGCCGGAGGACTTCATTGCGCCGGTCCTCGGCCCGCTGCGAACCACCTAGCTCGTCCTGAAACTCCGCATCTGGCGCGTAGGTCGAGGGAGCCCGCAAGAAACCAGCGAGCGTTGCTGCCTCCGTGATCGAAAGTTCCTTAGCGCTCTTGCCAAAGTATCGTTGAGCAGCCATCTCAACGCCATAAGCACCGTCCCCAAAGTACACGGTGTTGAGGTAGGCGGTCAGGATCTCCTTCTTCGTGTGGCGGCGTTCGTAGGAGAAGGCGAGCGAGGACTGCTTGAAACGCCGCCAGAAAGAAGCGTCGGCCCGCTCGTTTTCGGCCACGTAGAGGTTCTTCGTCAACTGTTCGGTTATCGTCGAGCCGCCCTCCAGTATCTCCCAGGCCGACAAATCCGCGTAGGCAGCTCGCGCGAGTCCTTCACCATCGACCCCGGCGTGATCGTAGAACCGTTTGTCCTCCACCGCAACGATGGCTTTGGGGAGATATTCGCCCAGTCCCTCGAAGTCCACAGTCTCGCGGTTCTCGCTCCCCTGGATAAAGGAGATCTCCTGTCCGTTCCGGTCATAGACATGTGAGTTCTGGGTCAAATCCGGGTATCGTTTCTGGAGTTGATCTTCGTAATCCCGAACGGTGAAGAAGTAGAGGCCCGTAACGGAGGCGGCGACGGTTATAACCGCAAGCAGCGTCATAACGAACAGGAAACGCAGTGTTCGCACCACGAGTCCTTTTCGCCGCCGCTTGGGCCGCTTTTTAACGCTGCCGGTGTCGAAGAGAGTGCTCACTATACCGGGCGTGAGTCTACCGTAGAAGTGGCATTGGTACGGCTTTATACAATATAAACACCGCTTCGAACCCCGACTCTCCCGCATCTGGTGCAGGTTTCGAGATACCGGATGCTTCCAGTGATACGATGCCTCTCATGCCGGATATCTTCTGCACAGCCCGCCGCATCGGAGACTTCGAGAGCAGAACCGAAGAATACGAATTGACGTTCTTCGCGGATCCATCAGAGAAACGTTCCCTGGAAGTCAAATATCAGGCCGCCCGGGCGTTCGAGATCAACGCTGCCCTTGACGCCTCCGTGGAGACAGCCCGAGAAGCTATCTCAGCCGCTGGAATCGACGCCCGCCCAACCGACGAGACCATCTCGCAACTCGCCTGGAAAACTCTCCAATCCGTCAAATACGACGAAGGAGAAAGCAAGACCGACTCACGCCAGATCTAGAATCCGCTCAACGCTCCATCTGATGCTCCGAAGAACTAAAAACTGGCGTGCGACGAGGTCTTGAAAGCCATGGGCGAACGATAGAGCCTCGGGGTCCGGCGAGGTGGCGGAATACGGAGGTAGCGTCCGCAGGTTGGGACTCTTGGTGTCCGCCTCGTAAGCTCCGAGCTCATTCTCGCACCATCCGCGTCCAGTATTCGAAACATCCAGATCTCCTTGTGTCCAAACTTATTGCCTGTGAAGTTGTTTAGCCCCTATTTACAGGATTTGGACATTCAGGAGTGCTCGACCGTCCGAAGCAGTTCTTCCAGCGTCGCTCGACCTTCGTACAACGCGGTGCCAACTATTACGCCGGTGATGCCCGGTACGCCGACTAGAGCCGCCACATCGTCTTCTCCACGAACGCCGCCGCTGGCGATGGTCGGGATGATGCCCGCGATGGTGGCGGTGCTTTCTAGCGCGGTCCCTTCGTCCATGCCGTCGCGTGCTACGTCGGTGTAGAGAACGGACGAGACACCATCCGCGACGAGTTCTTTTGCGAGGTCTTCGACTCGGATGCCGCTCGATTCCTGCCAGCCGTGAGTTGCTACCACGCCGTCGCGGGCATCGACGGCTACGACGAGATCTGTCCCGATCTCCTCCAGCGCCCGCAGCCGCAGAGCCCGATCCCTAACCGCCGCCGTACCCATCACCACTCGACCAGCCCCCGCCTCCCGGACACTCCTAAGATCCTCGACCGTCCGCACACCGCCCCCAACCTGAAGCGGCACGCTGACAGCGCTCGCCATGCGGCGGATGAGATCAAGCTGCGCTGGATGTCCGTCTTTGGCCCCGTCGAGGTCCACGACATGGATCGCCGCCGCCCCGCGACGCTCCCACTCTCGCGCCCGCTCCACCGGGTCCGCGTCGTACTCCTTGACGCGCCCGAAATCCCCCTGCTTGAGCCGCACACACCGTCCACCACGCAAATCTATGGCCGGATAGACCGTGAACCCGCTCAAATCGTCCGGGCCCACGTGAGAAAGTTCTCGTAGAGTTTCAATCCCGCCCGACTACTCTTCTCAGGGTGAAACTGGACAGCTAGAAGATTCTCACGTCCAGCCGCCGCGCAGAAACGAGTACCGTATTCCGCCTCGGCCACAAGATCCGCTGGTTCCGTTGGTTCCGGGTAGTAGGAGTGGACAAAGTAGAACGCTTCGCCGTCGAGGCCCGCCAGGATGGGATGCTCGCGAGTGAGGGAGAGTTCGTTCCAGCCTATGTGCGGTATCTTCAACTCCTTGCTCTCGAAACGGACCACATTCCCCGGCATCAAGCCGAGTCCGGCAACGCCTGGTGTCTCTTCGGAAGCGTCGAAAACGATCTGGAGCGCGACACACACGCCTAGAAACGGTGTCCCCGCGTCGAACACCTGGCGGCAAGATTCATCTAAACCACGCTCCCGCAGTTTCCTCATGCAATCCCCGAACGCTCCCACGCCCGGCAAGACAACCGCGTCCGCCGCCAGCACCGCCTCAGGGTCGGGCGTGAGATCCACGGTAGCTCCCACCTTCTCTAGCGCCCGCGTCACCGAGAGCGTATTGCCCGCATCATAATCCACGACGGCTACCTTGAGAGGTTCAGGCATCGGAAGTCATTCTTTCGGGGAATT
>JBGTDE010000107.1:0-7559 GCA_041748475.1 Rubrobacteraceae bacterium
GGAGTTACTACAAGACGTTCTATGTAGGCTTCCGAAGCCGGGGCTGTGTAGCGCGGGTAAGAGAGTAGCGTCGTCGCCCAGACAGCGCGAGTCATGCCGAGGTGTTTCGTGAGCGTTCGCCAGAGTCCTCGGGCCATCACGTCCTCGCGGGATTCGGAGGTGCGGACGCCCACGCTGGCGACGATATCCGAGGCGGATTCCGCCACAAGAGTTTGCACGCCACCGGAGACGTGCTCTAGTTGGATCCACTTCTCCATGATCTTTACGGAGGCATCCATGCGACCGCCAAATACGGGTCGAAACTTGTCTAGGAAACCCTCGACAACGAGGCCTGCCACTATGGGGTCTTCCCCCGATTTAGCCAGCCGAATGGTGAATTGCTGATGCATAGTCGAGCCATCGTATCAGACGGTGACCGGCGCAATGCGGGTTCAGCAAGTATCTGTGCGTTCGTCGCGGTCTGCTAAACTCCCTGGAATGATTGGTAGCAATGATAGTGCGAGCCGTGGAAAACTGGCGACTCTATGGGGCAACGTAACTTCCAGTTTTTGGTTTATACCGGCGTTGTTGACGTTGGGTGGTGTTGCTCTCTCCGGCATCACTCAACCTCTCGACCGCATCTTTCAGGGGTCTCTGGATCGACTGCCAACGATAATCTCCGGCGGATCCGAGGGTGCTGGCTCGGTACTCTCCGCTATCTCCGGTAGCCTGATAACCGTCATAGCGACGGTATTCTCGTTGAGCATCGTTTCTCTAACGCTTGCGTCCGGGCAGTACTCGCCGCGATTGTTGCCCAGTTTCGTGGCGAACCGAGGGTTGCAGATCGTACTCGGCGTCTACATCGGCACCTTCGTGTATTCCCTGATCGTGCTGCGATTAGTCTCCATCTCAGGCGGCCAGAACTCCAGTTTCAATCCTACTATCTCCGTTGCAGTGGCTATAATCCTGGCTCTGGTTTGTGTTGGTTTGCTCATATACTTCATAAATCACATCACGCAGCTTATTCAGTCTTCGACCATCGTCCAGATGGCCCACGGTGATGTGCTAGGTGTGGTCTCGACCCTCAATAACTACGAGGGTGACTCCTCCGAAGTGATCGGCGACCCATTCGAAAATTCACAGTGGTCGGACACTCTGTCCCATGAGCCGTCAGTGATTCGAGCAAGGGATTACGGATACGTACAGTATTTGAACGTGGACGCGGTCCTTAAGGCGATAGTCGACGAACGGACATCGTTTGTCGAGATCCCGCTGGCCCAGGGGAACTTCGTTGCGTCGGGGCTCCCGATAGTCCGGGTATGGCCCGCCTGCGGAGACGACTTTGAATCGGAGAACGCAGCACAGGTGAATCGCTGCTTTGTTCTGGGCAAGGAGAGGAAATTTCAGCAGGACTTTGGGTTCGGTCTGCGTCAACTGTCGGACATAGCTCTCAAGGGGCTCTCGCCGGGGATCAACGATCCCACGACCGCCATGCAGGCGATGGACCGGATGGAGGACATCTTTATCTCGCTCGGCTCTAAGGCTCTACCGCCTCGCATCCAACGCCGTGAAGTCGCTGACCGGAAAGTGTTGGTCAAGGTAGGGTATCCGAACTTCGAGGATCATGTGGGGTTGGCCTTTGACCAAGTTCGGCGGGCGGCATTCGCGACGGGTCAGGTAGCAGTTTTGGAGAGGTTATTAGAGATACTCGACCGTATAGCGCGGGCTAATACCGGGCGCGAGCGTCAGCAGGCGGTGTGGGCTCGGATATTCACCATCGCTCGCTTGGCGCCGGATCAGATACCGGACCCCGAGGACGCGACGGCGCTCATGGTTAGAGCCGTTGAATGCACTTACGGTTTTGCGGCTGCGGAGAGGGTTCGGATAGAAGACGATCTAAGAAAGCTCACGGACCTCGCCGAAGACCTTGAGAGCGGCGACAGAGTGCGGCGGGCCGTCGAAGACACCCGCAAGCATGTCAGTCGATGAGCCGCCGGCGCATGATCTGAACCGGAACCAGCGCTAGAGCCCCGGTGAAAACGAGCACCCATGCAACATCCCCCAAAATAGCCAAGTCCGGTCCATTAGCCAGCCCTCGGCAGACGTTGACCGCATGGTACAGCGGCGTAAACCACGCTAGCAACGGCACCGGAGCCGGGAACTCTTCGACCGGAAAGAAGATCCCACTGAACAGAAATAGTGGAGTAACGACCAGGGTGAAGTAGTAGGCGTACAGGTCTATGCGTTTGATCAGGCTAGTGAACAACGTACCCATGACGCTGAACATCACCCCAATGACAAGCAGCATCGGCGGAATAAGCAACGCCCACCACGACGAGATCAGGGGATCCTCGGGAGTGAGCGCGAAGCCCAGGATAGTGAGCATCGCAAGAAACCCGGTTCCGTACAACGCTGCTCGCGTTCCGGCCCACAGATACTCTCCGGCGACGACATCCTCGGGGTTCACGGGTGTGGTGGTGATCGCATCGTAGACGCGGTCGATCCTGAGCTTCACAAAGGTGTTGAAGGTGCTCTCGAAGGACGCGGCGAACATGGCGTTGGAGGCGAGCAGCCCCGGGGCGATGTACTGCACATAGGTCTGTCCGTTTATACCGCCCTGCTGGATAAACGCCCCGAGTCCGAGGCCCATCGCCGCCAAATACAACAGCGGCTCGAAGAAATTGGGGAACATAGCGCTCTTCCAGTATTTGCGAAAGATTGTCGCGTTGCGCTGCCACACGCGAAACGCGCCACGGGGCGACGGTATACGGATGAATCCCATCAGTCGGTCAGACTCCTTCCAGTGAGCTTGAGAAAGACATCTTCGAGGCCCGACTGCCTATAAACCGTGTTCTCGACCGTTACCCCAGACTCACGCACGCGCTCCAGGACGGCATCCGAGTCTCGGGTGAACGCAAGGAGCGCCTCGCCGGTCGCGCCTTCTTCTACGTCATCGGCCGTTTCTAGGAGGATGGGGCGCAATTCTTTCAGTGATTGGAGGTCGGAGCGGAACTCTAGTACCTGTGGGCTGACATATTGCTCGACCAGCTCATCCGGCACGCCGCCGACGACTATGTTGCCGTCCTCCATGATTACGAGTCGGTTGCAAAGTCGGGCGGCTTCTTCCATGTAGTGGGTTGTGAGGATCAGGGTTTTGCCTTCGCGCACGAGGTCGCGCATCTTATCCCAAACCAGGTGCCGGGCCTGGGGGTCCAGGCCGGTGGTCGGTTCGTCCAGGACCACAAGATCCGGGTCGTTTATGAGGGCGCGGGCGATCAAGAGTCGTCGTTTCATTCCGCCGGAGAGCTCGGATACGTCCGAATCGGCTTTCTCGGTAAGTTGAACGAAGTCCAGCAACTCGTCGGCGCGACGCAGGGCGGCTTTCTTTGGCATGTCGAAGTAGCGTCCGTAGACGAGCAGATTCTCCCGCACTCGTAGATCGTCGTCGAGGTTATTCTCCTGTGGAACCACCCCGATGCGGCGTTTGATGGCCCGTTCGTTGCCTCGAACGTCGAGGCCAACCACCTGAAGCCTCCCGCCTGTTGGGATGGAAGCGCCGTAGATCATCCGCATCGTGGTGGTCTTGCCCGCGCCGTTTGGACCTAGAAACCCAAAGCACTCGCCAGGAAAAACCTCGAAGTCCAAGCCCTTCACGGCCTCGAAGTCTCCGTAGCTCTTCTTCAGGCCGTTGGCTACCAAAGTGGAACTACGAGTGTCCAAGTTGTTCTCGCGTTGAGTCTCCTGGTTCAAGAGTTATTCTCCCGTTCCGCTTTCTTTGTTCGTCTGCCGAGGATCTTCAAAGACCGCTCCAGGCTCTTTTTATTCTCCGGCGCGTTCAACCATGTCGACGCGCCGGAGGGATGTGGCAGCGGCACGTATGTTACCCCATCGCGTTCGATAGCCTCGCCGATAACATCGGTCATACGCGGCACGCTCAGAATCTCCTTTATCGCCATGCCACCGACCAGAATGACTACCGCCGGGTTCAGGATCTCTAGCTCGGCCTCCAGATGTTGTCCGCAGTTACGGATCATGGCTCTCGATGGTGCTTTGTCCCCGCCACCTTTGGCCTTGCCTGGAAAGCACCGCGCCATGGCCGAGAAATACACATCGTCCCGCTCGATACCCGCACGCTCGAACCATTGCATTAGTCGTTTACCCGCCGGACCCGTGAAAGGCAGCCGGGTCGTAACTTCCGTGATGCCGGGAGCTTGACCGATCAGGAGTACCCGTACGTCCTTCGCGATGTCGACGACCGGCGCATTGCCGCCATCGGGAAAGCACAGCGCACAATCCCGCACATGGTCGCGATGGACCTCTAGCTGGCGGATGGTGTTCATTGGCTCATATGCTAACCCGAAGTATTCGGAAAGCTGGTGTGTAGGAACCCAAATTCGCAATGAAATCTTAATCAAGCATTAGAAATTCACCTGGCAGGAGAAAAAATCCGCCAAAAACCCAACCAGTTGCAAACACATTTGTTAGAATCGTCGTCATGGAACATAGATCGAGATCCAAAATGAGAAAGTTCAAGCGGCGGCGTCAGGGCGCGGGATTCGCGGTACTCGCATCGCTGGTAATTGTTGCGCTGGGAGGATTGCTGTACTTCGGCATGGACCCGGCAGGACGCAACACTGACGACCTCCGCGTTCAACGGCTGGACTCCCCGCAGGCAATGGAGCCGCCAAAAGTAGTAGCTCAAGTCGACGCTGCGGAAGAAGAAGTGAAGGAGACTGCTCAGGCACCGGAAGAACTGAAAAAGGAAGAGCCAAAAGAGGAAGAGGCGAAAGAAGAAACTAAGGACGAGCCCAAGAAGGAAGAACCGAAAGAGGAGTCAAAGCAAGAGTCCAACCCGCAGGAGCCGCAGGAGCCGGAGACACCTACTCCATCGACTAATGATCTGTATCTGACGGTGCCCAAGATGGGCTTGTACGACAACTACGTGGCGAATGGTGTGGATAACGCGACGTTGTACAACGGTGCGGGCAAGACCCCGGAGAGTGCGTATCCGTGGGATGGCAACGCAAACCCGTACATCGCGGGTCATGTGCTCGGCTACTCGGGGACCGGGAGTTACATGCAGTTTGCGGCACTCCCGAGCATGACTTATGGGGATGAGATACTGCTCTCCGATGTCAACGGCACGACGTACACGTATCAGGTTACGGAGATATTGACGGTTGACATAAGCGAGAACTGGGTCACCGCGCCGATACCGGGCAAGGATATGGTCAGCTTGCAGACGTGCATCAACCCGCCAGCCTACGACCTTCGGTACGTGGTGAGAGGTGAGAGAGTCGCTGTCAGCGGCGCGTAAGGGCGATCCACACGTAATTGAAAACTGCAGACGCGCTCCTTTTAGGGGGCGCGTTTTTACGTTCCGAGTAGGAGCGTTTATACTGTTCGGGGATAAATTGCAAACGAGAGAAGGAGATGACACATGCCACTCGTGACGATGCGACAGCTTCTGGACGAAGCGTCGAAGGGCGGATACGGCGTTGGGGCTTTCAACGTCAACAACCTGGAACAGATACAGGCGATCATGGAAGCTGCGCAGGAGACGAACTCACCGGTCATCATTCAGGCTTCCCGCGGTGCGCGTAAGTATGCGAACGACCGTTTCCTCTACCACTTGATGGAGGCTGCGACGGAGATCTACCCGGATATCCCGCTGGTGTTGCACCAGGATCATGGCAACAGTCCGGAGACCTGCAAGAGCGCCATCGACCTTGGCTTTACGAGCGTGATGATGGACGGTTCCCTGCAAGAGGATGGTAAGACTCCGGGGGACTTCGAGTACAACGTACAGGTGACCCGCGAGGTCGTTGAGATGGCCCACGAGCACGGTGTAACCGTCGAAGGCGAGCTCGGTACATTGGGCGGCATCGAAGACGGTGTGGGTTCGGGAGAGGTCAACCTTACGGATCCAGACCAGGCAGTGGAGTTCGTCGAGCGGACAGGTGTCGACGCTCTGGCGGTCGCTATCGGGACGAGCCACGGAGCTTACAAGTTCACCAAAGAGCCCGACCGTGAAGTCCTGGCGATGCACATTATCGAGGAGATCAACAAGCGGCTGCCGAACACGCACCTGGTGATGCACGGTTCTTCGAGTGTGCCCAAGGAGCTTGTCGACATCATCAACGAGTATGGCGGCAAGATCGAGCCGACATGGGGCGTTCCGGTGAAGGAGATTCAGGAGGGTGTCAAGCACGGTGTCCGGAAGATCAATGTAGACACCGACCTGCGCCTTGCCTCGACCGGCGCTATCCGCAAGGCTCTCGCCGAAGACCCGGCGGAATTCGACCCGCGTTCCTACAACAAGCCCGCCCGCGCTGCCATGCAAAAGGTCGTTAAAGCCCGCATGGAAGCCTTCGGGCAAGCTGGACACGCCGGAGACTACGAGAAGATGAGCCTGCAAGACATGGCCGACCGCTACTCCAAAGAAGGCCACGAACTAGCCACAAGCTAAACTCTGTAATTGATTTCCAGCGGTCGGCTTCTTCGGATGCCGACCGTTCTTCTATATTTGACCCAGGTCGATCCGCTTGGGATTTCCCGGCGGGCGATAATCCTCAAAAGCGCATAGTAGCGGTTCAGGGGATTCTTCGACCAGTACGAGTTCGCGGTGGTTCTCGCTCACGAAGCCGTGCTTCGTCATGTGGTCGAAAACGGCGAGTAGGGGGTTGTAGAACCCGACGACGTTCAGCAGGCCACACGGTTTGTCGTGCTCGCCGAGTTGCGCCCATGTCAAGACCTCGAAGAACTCTTCGAGCGTTCCGTTTCCGCCGGGCAGGGCAATAAATCCATCGGATAGGTCGCTCATCAGGGCTTTACGTTCGTGCATTGAGCCGACGACGTGGAGTTTCGTGAGGCCTCTGTGGCCGATCTCACGCTCGACCAACGCCTTTGGCATCACCCCGATCACCGCTCCCCCGGCGGCCAACGCCGCGTCCGCGATCACGCCCATAAGCCCAACATGACCGCCGCCGTAGACGAGCGTGATGCCCCGTTCGGCGAGCAGCCTCCCCAGTGCTTCAGCGGCTTCAGCGTATGCCGGGTCGTTACCGGTGCTGGAACCGCAGAATACGCAGATGCTTTTCACGCGGACACTAGAATCTCTGAACAAGAAACACTCCGGCGATGACCAAGGCCGCGCCGAAGATGCGAGGAACGGTAGCTTCATGTACCGCGACGCGCAAGAGTCCGAAATGGTCGATAACGATAGAGCCGATCACCTGTCCTGTCAGAAAGAGTCCCACGGTGGTCGCTGCTCCGAGTCGCGGTGTGAAAATTATCGAGGCCAAGACAAACGCCGCTCCGAGGAGACCCCCGATCCAAACCCACCATGGCGACGACGTGACCGCGGAGATCTCTGGTACGTTCCGATTCACAAGGAGGGCGGCTATGGCTAGTGCGACCGTCCCCACGAAGAAAGAAATCGCAGCGGCGATCACCGGTCCGCCAACGACTGTGCGTAGCTGAGCGTTAACCGCGAATTGGGTTGTCAGGGCCGCTCCGGCGGCGATGGGTATCGGCAACAGCAGAAACCAACTCATGCTTCTCACATCTCCTCGTCTACT
>JBGTDE010000108.1:0-6798 GCA_041748475.1 Rubrobacteraceae bacterium
TCGCCGACTGTCCCGATCTTATCTCCGGCTTCTACGGTCTCGCCGGATTCTAGATCCGTTGGGGCATCCATGTGAGCGTAGTACAGGCGGTCGCCGCGCTTGATCTTGCCGACATCCTCTGAGGCTTCGATCATGACGGTATATCCACCGAGGTTGTTCCAACCATCCCCGGACGATCCCCACGCCCGACTGACGGTGCCAGCCGTGATCGACTGTATCGCCGTCCCCGCCGGCGCGAAGATGTCCGTCCCCTCGTGCTCTCCCTGAATCCGCGCCGCTCCCCAATCGTTGCCGTAGTTGCTCGCATACCGCTCCGGCAACGGAAACACAGACACCGCTGGTTCGGAAGGTTCTGGAGGACTCAGAAAAGCGAACGTGGCGATCATCAAGGAGACGCCAATGAGTAACAAAACCATCAACACATCTCGCTGGGACCGCTTACCGGAGCTTCTCCGAGGATTGCTCACGACAACTCCAGACCGTGGAGCTTTCTCAGGCTAGGATCCCCAAGTCTTCCGCAGCACTCGCAGCCAGTTTTCGTGCGCGAGTTTCTTTAGCGCGGGTTCATCGTAGCCGTGATCTCTCAGGGCTTCCATCAAATTCGGTAGGCCGGAGACATCCCCGATACCTATAGGAACCCGCGCACCGTCGAAGTCCGAGCCGAATCCAACTCGGTCGATGCCAAGTTTCTCTACTAGATAGTCCACGTGCCGCACGACGGTTTCGAGCGGTGTGTCCGCACTCTCCCGGCCATCCTCTCGCAAGAATGCGACAGCGAAGTTTACTCCCACCATGCCGTCGGAGTCTCGGATAGCGTCGAGTTGGCGGTCGGTGAGGTTGCGCGTTGAGGGGCAGAGCGCGTGGGCGTTCGAGTGTGTCGCCACGAGCGGAGCATCGGAGAGAGCGGCGACATCCCAGAAGCCATTCTCATTGAGGTGGGAGAGGTCCACCAGGACTCCGAGCCGGTTGCACTCGCGGACCAGTTCTTTTCCAGCATCGGTCAGGCCGGGTCCAGTGTCCGGCGAGCTTGGGAAAGCGAACGGCACGCCGTGGGCGTAAGCGTTCGAGCGACTCCAGACGAGGCCCAAAGAGCGCAGGCCCGAGTTGTAGCAGGTTTCGAGAGCCTCCGGGTCCGGGCCGAGGTTCTCCGCGCCCTCGAAGTGCAGGATCGAGGCGAGCACATCACCTCGCAGGCAATCTTCGATCTCTCCAGCCGTCAGGACGACTTTCAAGTTTCCCTCGGACTCGGCTTCTAGCGTGAAGAGATCCGTGGCGAGTTCGCCCGCGACTCGCTTAGCATACGTGGGGTCCACCGGTGGAGCGCCCGCGACTTTGTAACCACCTTTGATGGTAGCCAGGGCGGACTTTTCGTTGTACCCGGAATCTTTAGGATTCGGTACGAAGCAGGCGAAGAAACCGCCACCGAAGTTGCCTTCGTGGGCTCGCGGTAAGTCGATGTGACCTGTCAGGCTGTGCTCGAAGAAACTGCGATCCTCGCCGCGTTCGGGGAGCCGCAAGTTGAGGAGTGTGTCGTTGTGACCGTCGAAGATCTTTATGCTATCCATTACTCAGATGATACATGCTAGATACAAAAAAGCGGGGCCGCCATGGTGACGACCCCTCGTGTGTTGAACGGTTCTGCTTTAGTACTTGGGAACGCTAGCGTCGATCTCCTCGCTCCAGGCGGTGATGCCGCCCTTGACGTTGTAGGCGTTCTGGAAGCCTGCGTCTTGAAGCAACTTTACGGCCTTCGCGCTGCGAGCTCCGCTCTTGCAGTGGATGGCGAAGTTCTCGTCGGAGTCTAGCTCCGCTATGCGCTGCGGAAGCTCTCCTAGTGGGATGAGCTTGACGCCGATGTTGGCGACTTCGTACTCGTGGGGCTCGCGCACGTCGAGAACGTTGACGTTGTCGCCATTGTCCATCTTCTGCTTTAGCTCCTGGACCGTTATCTCCGGTACGTTGTTCTCTTCTTCGACGGCCTGAGCCTGCGGGATGCCGCAAAATTCCTGGTAGTCGATCAACTCGGTCACCGTAGGATTCTCGCCGCAGATGGGGCAGTCCGGGTCCTTGCGAAGCTTCATCTCCCGAAAGCTCATGCCGAGTGCGTCGTAGAGCATCAGCCGCCCGATGAGCGGATCGCCCGCACCGAGTATGAGCTTGACCGTCTCCGTCGCCTGGATGATGCCGATTGCGCCCGGCAGTATCCCCAACACGCCACCCTCGGCGCAGCTTGGGACGAGCCCCGGCGGTGGCGGCTCGGGGTAGAGGCAACGGTAACATGGACCTTCCTCCGCGTAGAACACGCTCGCCTGACCCTCGAAGCGGAAGATCGAGCCATACACGTTTGGCTTTCCGAGTAGTACGCAAGCGTCGTTAACGAGGTAGCGTGTCGGGAAGTTGTCCGTGCCATCCACGATGATGTCGAAATCTTTGAAAATTTCGAGAGCGTTCTCGCTCGACAGCGGCTCCTCGAAACCAATGACGTTTACGTTCGGGTTGATGTTCTTGATGGTCTCTTTCGCGCTCTCCATCTTCTTGCGCCCAACGTCGGATGTGCCGTGGATGATCTGACGCTGCAAGTTCGACTCGTCGACTACGTCGAAGTCCACAATACCCAAAGTGCCAACGCCCGCCGCCGCCAGATACATCGCGAGCGGACTTCCGAGCCCTCCGGCCCCAATGGTCAAAACTTTCGCGGCTTTTAGTTTTTTCTGCCCATCCAGCGCGACCTCGGGCATTATGAGATGTCGGCTGTAACGAGCTATCTCTTCGTTTGAGAGATCCACCGAACCGTTCGGTGATTCGACCACTGGCTGGCGTGTCTGCATGATATGAAAACCTCTTTGCTTAGATTGAATTTTCTAGAAAAACGAAACTTCTAAAATTACTTACATCGCCCAACGCCACTGGCGTTGCCACCAGCGATGGACGGAATTATGGATAGCTCGTCGCCGTCTTCGACTGCCGTATCTTGACCGTCGATGTACCGGATGTCCTCGTCGCCCTTGTACACGTTGACGAACGAGCGGAGCTTGCCGTCGCCCGTGTACAGGTGCTGCTTGAGTTCCGGGTACTCAGTGGCGAGATTCCCGAGCGCGTCGCCCGCGGTACCGCCGCCGACTTCGACTTCGCGGTTGCCTGCAGTGTACTGGCGGAGTGGGGTTGGTATCTTGATCTTCGGCATAACAGGTTCTCCTTTTCTCTGTGTTATTAACCTACGATTGGTTCTTCGTCGTAGCCGGAACGGTCGTTCTTGAGCGACCACGAGCGCAGGTCTTCCACGCCGTTCTCGCTCACGGACGCGATGATATACGAATAGCCGGGCCAGGCGTGATCCCGGTCGTACTCCGACGGTTTGGCCGGATGGTCCGGATGCGTGTGATAGAAGCCGAGCACGTCCATGTCCCGCTCGTCGGCCCGCTCCTCGAATTCCTTGATCTTTAAAGGCTCGATCAGGAACCGCCGCGAACGCTCTTCCTCGTGGGTGTTCTCGGCCCGCCAGACATCGACCACTATCTTCATCCCATCTACACTCATACCAACCAGAGCCCCAGCTACCTCCTCGGGATACCCCTCACGAGCGTGAGCGTGAATGCTGCTCACGTCGCCCGCCCCGATCTTGAGCGGCACTAACCTTCCTCCCAGAAACTCTCGGAGAGATATTTGTCCGCCCCGTCACACAAGATGGTCACTACAACGCCGTTCTCGACCTCCCGTGCCACCTGCAACGCCGTAGCGACTGCGGCACCGGCGGAGATCCCGATAAGGATTCCTTCTTCGCGAGCGACCCGCCGCACCATCTCATAAGCGTCTTCCGTAGCCGTCCCCCGGTTCTGGTCCGCGATGGTTGGATTGTAGATGCTCGGCACGATAGCGGAGCCCATGTGCTTCATCCCTTCGAGACCATGAAACGGTGAATCCGGCTCGAACGAAACTACCTGGATCTCGGGGTTGTATTCCTTGAGACGGCTTGCCGTTCCCACGAACGTGCCGCTGGTCCCGAGGCCCGCCACGAAGTGCGTGACTTCGCCGTTTGTCTGCTCCCAGATCTCTGGTCCCGTGCTTTCATAGTGCGCTCTCGGGTTGGCAGGGTTACTGTACTGGTCCGGGTAGAAGTATTGCTCCGGGTCTTCAGCGTAGAGCTTGCGGGCCTCGCGGATCGCACCATCCGAACCCTCGCCGGGATCGGTGAGCACGAAATCCACGCCGTAGGCTCGCAGTATCTTCTTGCGCTCCTCACTGGCGTTCTTCGGCATGCACAGCTTTACCTTGTAGCCGAGGGCAGACCCGATCCAAGCGTAGGCGATCCCCGTGTTGCCACTCGTAGCGTCGAGGATAGTCTTATCTCGGGTGAGAGCACCGCTCTCTTCTCCGTCCCGGATCATCCACAACGCCGGGCGATCCTTGACCGACCCACCAGGGTTCCTCCACTCGGCCTTCCCGAAGATACGAACCCCCGGAACCTCAGCCGATATATTAGGCAACTCCAACAGCGGCGTACCACCCACAAGGTCCACGTTCCGCTCGCCAATTGCCGCTGGTTGATTAATCCTAGTAATCATGTCGGGATTATTATACAGGTCGTTCGTCGTGAGTCCACAAGGGAATAAACGGCACAAATAGCGAGCAAAAATTTAGCCGGAAGTCCAAATAGGGGACATTCCGGCTATGGTTGGCGCGATGTCGGCATTGTACATGAGTACAAAGCGTCCGCGCTAGGGGTATTCAGTTAATTATCCTAAATATTCGAGAACTTCTTGCAGATTTCTGCGACGGCAGGTGAAGATCGGGGTGTCCAAGGCTGTATAGGAGCTTGCTTCGGAATCCCGGAGTTCCATCATGAGGTCTTGGAACTTTTCGGGGCTCTCGGCTTCGAAGGAGAGTATGAACTCGTAGTCGTCTATGCCGAAGCAGTAGCCGGTGTTGTTCTTGACGGGGTAGTGCTTGCGGCCTATCTGCATGTGCTCGTTCATCATGCGTTGGCGTTCGTCGACCGGCAGTTGGTACCACTCGCGAGTTTTGACGAATGGGTAGACGAAGAGGTAGTCGCCTTCGCCAGGGATGATGTGGGTGCGGTTCTCGAAGCCGGGCGTGTGCTCCCCGACGTAGATGGACCGTCGGGAGAGGGCGAAGTACGAGTACGTGACGTTCAGATA
Organism: Rubrobacteraceae bacterium; assembly: GCA_041748475.1. Taxonomy (GTDB): domain Bacteria; phylum Actinomycetota; class Rubrobacteria; order Rubrobacterales; family Rubrobacteraceae; genus JACDDK01. The sequence continues at coordinate 5,157 of JBGTDE010000108.1, forward strand.
GCGCCCGAGACCGGTCTTTAGGAGGGCGGAGGTCATGTTCTCGAACGCTTCGAGGTCGTAGCCGATGCGCCAGAGCATGAAGTCCGCGTCGGGGCGCAGACCCATTAGCGAGAAGCAGCGCAGGAGCATCGGACCGGAGTGTTCATCCGCGGCGGCCAAGAATTCCTTCTTTCCCGCTTCGCGCTCCTCTTCCGGGAGGCGTCGCCAGAGTGGATCGAGCTTGAAGAAGATGTAGTTGATGTACTGGGCGGGCAGTTTCTCTTCGGGTGCTTGGGTTTCTCGGGTTTGGGTCTGGATCACTTTATCCTCTCTTCTGTATGCGGGATCAGGCGCCAGCGGTCGTCGGTGTCGCGAGCCCGAAGTTGTTCTCGTAGAGCTCGGTTACCTTCTCTAGTTCCTCGGGTGTTATATCCGGGGTCTCGCTCGTTGCGGTGAACTCCTCGATCTGCTCTTGACCGTAGATGTTCGGCAGCGTGGAGACTACTTCGGGACTAGCGAGCACGAACTTGAGTGCGGCCTGACCGAGAGTGCGTTCGCCGGACTCTGTTAGGAAGTCCAACTGCTCGACTTTCTTGAGGCCGTGGGTAAGCCACTCCTTCGGACGGTGGCGACGATGGTCGTTCTCGGCGAAGGTCGTCGTCTCGTCGTAGTTGCCTTCGAGCATCCCGGAGGAGTGGGGGACGCGCACTATCAAGGAGGTCTTGGTCTCGCGACCGGTATCTATCAACTCGCGACCGGGGTCTTGTTCGAGGAGGTTGTAGATCATCTGCACGCCAGAGACGCTGCGTTCGCGCATGACTTTGATTCCCTCGTCGACCCAGCCGATCTTCGGCCCGAGCGCGGCTCCGTGGGCCCGAATTTTCCCCTCGTCCTTGAAGCTCTCCATGAGCGCGAACAATTCGTCGCTCTCTACCGCGTCCATCTTTGTGTTGTGGAGTTGGAGAAAGTCTATGTAGTCCGTGTCGAGTCGCTTGAGGCTCTGTTCGAGGGCGAAGCGCAGGAAGTCTTCGGACCAGTCCTGCGGGCGAGCTTGCTGACCGCGACGCTCGGTGTTGTTGTAGAAGTCGTATCCGATCTTGGTGGATATGACGACTTTGTCGCGCATGTGGCCGAAAGCATCAGCGAGCAGGGTCTCGCCCTTGCCGGAACCGTAGGTGTCGGCGGTGTCGAAGTAGTTCACGCCGCGCTCCTGAGCCTCACGAAGCAAGCTGATGGAACGGTCGTCGATCACCTCTCCCCACCAACCAGTCGAGACCGTCCATACCCCGAAACCAACCTCGGAGACCTCGATGTCCGTCCCAGCGAGCCTGCGATACTTCATGGAACTCCTATCTCTCTAAAACTCGTAACGAATATCTACTATATTCTAACGCCCCGAGTTGTTGACTTTATCTCTTTCTCGAAGACCCACTGCAGAAGACACATTACGAAAATATTTCGGAAATGTTGCGTTAGGGTGTTGATTCGTCTGGACGATGTGTGTAGGATTGCCGCGGTCGGTGGAGGGGGGCTTCCGAGTCCGGCTTGAAAACAATTCTGGAGGGGATTCATTTGTCACGGATGGTAAGCGGTAATTCGCGCAGGCTGCTGGTCTTTGGGGCGGCGGCTTTGGTGAGTTTGTTAGTCTCGTTGTTCGCGGTGC
>JBGTDE010000109.1:0-10951 GCA_041748475.1 Rubrobacteraceae bacterium
GCGCGCCATCCCCTACCACCTCGCACGCTTCCTCCTGAACATCTTCCGGTCGGTCCCGGATATCCTCTGGGCGCTGGTCTTCGTAGTGGCCCTCGGCCTCGGCCCATTCCCCGGCACCCTGGCTCTCGCCGTACATTCAGCGGGCGTCCTCGGCAAGCTCTACAGCGAGACCTTAGAATCCGTCCCCTCTCGTCCCGTCGAAGCCCTCCGCTCCACGGGCGCCAGCGGTTTCCAAAGCTTCCTCTTCGGACGCCTGCCCCAGGCCGCGAGCAACTTCACCTCGCTCACGCTCTACCAGTGGGAATGCAACATCCGCTCCGCAACCATCCTGGGATTCGTGGGAGCCGGTGGCATCGGGCAGCAGATACTCATCTCCATGAACCTCTTTGACTACCCCAAAGTAGCCACCCTCGTAGGCGCGACGATAATAGTAGTGCTAGCTGTGGATCGTTTCTCCGCCTCGGTGCGGCAGCGGCTCGTTTACTGAAATTTCGTTCTGGTGCCTCGCCTCATGTAGAACGTTCGAGGAGGTGAAGACATGAATCCGAACCGTCAAAGCCGTTATCGATGAGCAAGGAGTGGTACGCCTGCCGGAGAACGTGCGTATGCCAAACGCGCGCCAAGCCTTCGTAAACATCCTCGAAGAGAAACCCGCCGCGCAAACCAGTGAGGCGACATTACTAAGCGAAGCAGCCCTTGCGGAAGACTGGGAACATCCCGAAGAGGATGAAGCATGGGCGCACTTGCAGCAGGAGCGGCAGTCCTCGTTCCATTTCCACAACGTCCACTAGCTATCAGGAATATCGTCCAAGTAAGAGACATGGATCATTAATTTGGATCCGATATCAGGTATTTTTACGAGAACGTCTTCGGCAATATTACTGTTTACTTGCTCGGTTACAAACCGTATTTGATTGGTTCCAGGTTCCCGTAGGGGAACACCGAGCATCGTGCCAACGTTAGCTTTTTTAAGTTCGCTATGTACTTCTTCAAGAAAGGTTCGCGTATCGCTCCACCAACTGCCCTCAGAGAATCTCCACACTTTCGACACATGCATATAGTCGCCAAGCCTCTCCCCCATCTTTCTCAGTTTGGAATTGACTGGCGTGTAATAGAACTCGTGTAAAATTGTACTGTCGTCACGGTTATGAATCGCTATCCTCGCAATTTTGTCTCCTATATTGAAGACCTGCTCTATATTGCTCGCAAGTTGCGCTATACGCCATCCCTTTTTCTTTTTCTCCGAGATCTTGTCTTGCACACTGAGATACTCTTGCAGTCTGGCTTCGATTCCACAGCGGAGCTCGAACGCAGCGTAGAACAGAGTTTCGAATGTCTCTTCATCAAGTCGTTGACGAGCACGATAAAGGAAGTCTCGGGAAGTCGTTTTGTAAACTGTGCTCTCTGTATCGCTCACCATTGACTCTCCTAAGTCTCGCTCCTACTCGCAAAACACGTTCAGTGTAGTAAACGAACGGGCGTGAATGAGGCGGACTGCGCTTCGATGTTCCTTTGGTATTTCCACGGCGGCTTAAGGTTCACGCTCTCTCAAGCCTCACGGTTTCCCTAAAATGCACACGTTCTGAGACCGACGAAGATGTCCCGCCTGTCGGGCGTGGCGAAGTTGCGCCAGGTGTTGCGGCTATAGGTCGAGAGGTTTATTTGGACTCTCTAACCGCAGTATTCCCGTAGCTACGGTAGTCCTCGGAGCGGCGGACGCGCTCGGGGGTAATGGGGGCGTTGATCCGGACAACGTTCACGTGGGGAGCGCGGGCACGTAGGGTACTCCGCATACTTCTAGGCTCGGCCACGATACGAGCACCCGACCAGGTGGACGCGAGGACCATGCCCACGGCTACAAGCACCACGTCCTTGAGAATATATTGGGCTACAAGAGTGGGCGCGTGCAAGATACCCGAGAACAGTTCACCGGGGAAGAGCACCAGGGGAGACATCGCTCCGACCATCTGTGCTCCCATAAGCCACACACCTACTCGCAAGTATTTTCCGGTCACGAAGCACAGACCGATGGTGACTTCGAGCGCGGCGATCATCACAAGGCCGACGGTCGGCGGGACAATTCCGAAGGTAAGAGCGGTAGTCGTGCGGGTGGCTAGACCCTCGATCGGCGAGAGGCCTGGAAAGAACTTGAGCGCACCAAACACCACAAAGATAAGGCCCAGGCTGACACGCAACAACGTGATGCTGTGGGCGACCAGCCAGCGGTTGAGCGCGGTGTCCAGTCGGTCGAACCTATCGAACAGTTCTTGCATGAGAGTCCCTTCGGATAGCATCAAAGATCTGCATCAAGCAAACCTGTAATGGTTACGAGTGCCGCACGCTTACGGTTCACCGAACGCTCTCTAGATCTAAATATTACAGAGCGCACGCTATCGCGAGAGGAGACCGCCCCTTCGGGATTCAGTTTTTGTACGGACTATTGGACGGCGCAGACAGCAAGCGGCCGATGACCTACAGGGCGCACGTCCTGAAACCGGCGAAGATATCGTTTCTGTCGGTCTTGCCGAAGTTGCGCCAGGTGTTGTGGATCATGCGCCCACGAGTGGCCCAGCAGCCGCCACGAAGTATCTTATGATCCCCAAACCAGGGCTCGGAGTAATCCTTGTACGGGTCGCGGACAAAACCAGGATACGGGAGGAAATCGTCGGAGCACCACTCCCAAGTATTGCCGATCATCTGCCGCAATCCGAACGCACTGTCACCCTCCGGGAACGCCGCCACATCCACCGGGCCTAGTAGTCGTCCGTCGAGGTTTGAGTACAAGGGCGTAATTTGCTCGTCGCCCCACGTATAGAGGCGCTTGTGGTCCGTTATGCCTTTGCCGTCGGGCGCAGGTTCGGCAGCAGCAGCCAGTTCCCACTCGGCCTCGGTAGGCAGTCGGCGTCCGGCCCAGCGACAATAAGCCTCGGCCTCGTACCAGTTGACATGCATGACGGGCTGGTGTGGCGGCAATGGACCGGTGGTGTCGAAGTGCCGCCGATGCCACGCTCCATCTTGCCTGGACCAGTAGACGGGATGCTCGGCGGCAGTTTGGTCTCGCCAGTCTCGCCCCGCCTCGCTCCAGAATTCGTCATTGCGGTATCCACCGTCGTCTACGAAGGCGGCGAATTGTTCGTTGGTTACAGGAGCGCAAGCCATGCTAAACGGCGCGACCTGCACGGGATGCGCCCATTTCTCGTTGTCGAAGGCGAAAGGGGCATCTGTCGAAGCTCCCAGCATGAACTCGCCACCGGGGATTTTGACATCGCCTTCCAGCGGTCCCGCAGGCTGAGTTTCTGGATCCTGGTCGGAGAACGGGGGCGCGGGGAGGGCGTGAGTGTTGCGGGTATAGGTGAAGGCTTCGCCATGCATGTCTTCGTGGAAGGTGGCCAGGCGGGCGAAGTAGTCGGTGTCAGGTGTTGGGCCTTCGGATTTTATTTTGTCCAGGGTCATGTCGAGGATTTGCTGCATGTAGGAGAGGGTTCCCTCGGGTGTCAGCAGCGGTAGATCCCAGCGTGTGTCGTGGTGGACTTCCATCGAGTCGTAGAGTTCGTCGGTGTTTTCGAGAATAGCTGGCGGGGCGAATTCTTCGTTTGTTATGCGGCGAAGGTTCCAGCGTTCTTGGAACCAGGCGAGGTGACCTATCTCCCAGAGCGGCGGGTTCACGGTCCGGAGTTGCGGTCCCATCATCTGATCCTCATCAAGATCCGAGATGAGTTCCAGGGTCCGTTTCCGCGTATCGAGGAGCATTTCGGATAGCTCTTGCACACTGCCTTGCGGATTCTTCACGTTCTGTCCACCTCTCGTCTATTCGTCCGTTCCCCAAGCCCGATGTTAACGTAAACGTCAGGCTTCAGTTTATGCGGTGCTCCGTATCTATGAGAATATACAGCGAGATATGGATATTGCTTTGATCACACCGGCTGGCGCGGAGTCCCGGTACGGTAACCGCCGTACCGCCGAACGCTGGGCGATGTTTCTACGTGAACTCGGCCACGCGGTCACCATTCAGGAGGTCTGGGATGGAGCATCAGCGGATGCCATGATCTCGCTGCACGCCCGACGCAGCCACGACTCCATCACCCGCTACACTGAGGCTCACCCGGAACGCCCGCTGATAGTCGCCCTCACCGGCACAGATTTGTACCGCGACATCCAGAGCGACAGCGACGCGCAAGAATCCCTTGATTTAGCGACGCGGCTCGTTGTGTTGCAGGAGGCGGGATTCAATGAGTTGGAGCCTCATCACCTGGATAAGACGCGGGTTGTCTATCAATCGGCGGTGCCTGTAGAGCGTGGGACGCCATCCGAGACGAGCTTCGATGTCTGCGTGATCGGGCACCTGCGCGCCGAGAAAGACCCTTTCCGCGCAGCTCTCGCCACCCACCTCCTCCCTACCACATCCCGCATCCACGTTACTCACGCTGGAGGCGCCCGAGAAGAGAAATTCGCCTCGGAGGCCGCGAGCCTGATGCAGAATAATTCACGATACGAATGGATCGGCGAGGTCTCCCAAGAGGTGGTTCGGGATCTCCTGTCTCGTGCCCATCTTCTAGTCCAAAGCTCGTTTATGGAAGGCGGAGCGAATACGATCTCCGAGGCTCTAGCATCAAGCGTCCCGATCATCGCCTCCAACATCCCAGGCAACGTCGGAATGCTAGGCGAAGACTACCCTGGGTACTATCCGGCGGGCGACGAAATCGCTCTGGCCCGTCTATTGGAACGAGCCGAGACCGACACCGACTTCTACAATCTTCTCAAAATCCAATGCGAAGCTCTCCGGCCTTTAGCGTTGCCGGACCACGAACGTGAGGCGTTGCGATTCCTGATCGAAGAGCTCGTAGAGATTTAGCGAACTTCAGCCGCTACTCATAAACGATTTAACAGATACAATGTCCCGCATGGACAATAAAACCCGCATAAGGCTAACTAAATATTCCACCAAGGCTGGTTGAGCCTCCAAGTTCGCTCCAGGGGTCCTGGAGCAAGTGCTTGACGGCCTGACACCAGGCTCTCCGTCTTCGGAAGAGGACAGTTTCGTAAGCAGCATGGAGACCCGCGACGACGCGGGGTTCGTGCCGTTTGGCGGCGGCCTGCTCTTGCAGTCGGTCGACTTCTTCCCCCCGATAGTCGACGATCCTTACAGGTTTGGGCAGATCGCGGCGGCCAACGCGCTCTCTGATATCTACGCGATGGGCGGCGAAGCTATTACCGCGATGAACCTCGTCGGATTTCCGGCCAAGCTTGATCTCGGCATTCTTCGCGAAATCCTCGAAGGTGGACGCTCGAAGATCGACGAAGCCGGCGCCCGTCTCCTCGGCGGTCACTCCGTCCAGGATGACGAACCGAAATACGGACTCTCCGTCACCGGCTTTGTGGAGGAGGAACGTGTTGTTCGGAACGCCGGAGCCCAGATCGGCGACGCGCTCATCCTAACTAAGCCGCTCGGACTCGGTATCCTGACAACGGCACTCAAGCAAGACCTCGTCTCGGAATCGGAGATCGAAGCCGCCGTAGAGATGGCCGCCACCCTAAACAAATCCGCTGGAGCGGCGATGCAAACGGTCAAAGCATCCGCAGCCACGGACGTAACCGGCTACGGCTTCCTGGGGCACCTATTGGAGGTGCTGGATGCCTCGGACGTTGGTGCGGTCATCCATCGGAGCGACGTACCGGTCTGGGAACTAGCCACGACGCTGGCGAAATCCGGTCATTATCCCGGTGGTCTGAAGAACAATCGCGAGTATCTAGGAGATAAAGTTTCCCTCGACGGCGTAAGCGACGAAGACCTGCTGACGCTCTTCGACCCTCAGACTAGCGGAGGGTTGTTGATCTCGGTTCCAGCCGAGCAACGAGACACGCTGGTAAGCGAGATCGAGAGCCGTGGCGCGTTGGCGGCAGTGGTCGGCGAAGTCGTATCGGGTTCCGGGGTGCGGGTTACTTCCTAGTACGCCCAAAGTGTATGTACGCTCTGAGTTAAAGAGCCTACGGAACCATAGCTGAAGAGAAAGCTCTTTCGAGGGCGGAAATTATAAGAAAGAAAGCAACGCCAAGAAGTACTAGCGTAGCGCCGAATGCGGCGACTCGCTTAAGCACGAGCCTCGGGAGCGAATCTTTCTCGAAAAGAAACGTGGCGGGTGTCGCCAGAAGCACTAATAGTATGCCTATCTGTAGCACCAATCTCACCCAAGGTCCGTATAGACTCCAAACATATTCCATACCAAGTTTCTCGGTCAGAGCAGTCGAAAACTTTAGTGAGTCGTAATATCTCATTCTGTACGATGATGGTTGTAGCCTCGGACCTGTAAGATGTTCTGACTTTGCAAGTTATCTTCAACACAGCGTTGCCGTTCTTCGCCTTGATCTTCTGCGGCTACGGAGCCGGGCGATTCGGCCTCTTGAACCCCGCCGCTGTGACGGGCGTGAACACCTTCGTCTTCTACTTCGCACTCCCGGCTTTTATCTTCAATCTCACCGCCACCTCTCCCCTGGCGGATATCTTGCGGTTGCCGTTCATGGCAGCTTACTTGAGCGTGGGCCTGGTGGTATTCGTTCTCGCGGCGGTCATTGGAAAGCTGCTGTTCTCGGTAAAACTGGGAGAAGCGGCGGTGTTGGGCGCTGCGGCGGTACTCGGGAATACTGGGTATATGGGGTTGCCGCTTGTCTCGGCGGCTTTCGGGCGTGAGGCGGCTATACCGTTGCTGCTCGGACTTACTATCGAGGCGACTATCTTTATTCCGTTGACTATCGCTATTATCGAGTCGGATCGCGGCGTTCAAGGGCAGTGGTTGAAGGTTGCGGGGTCGGTGGTGACGGCACTGGCGCGTAATCCGCTCGTCATCTCGATCTTTTTGGGAGTCTTGATCTCTGCTCTGGCTCTCGACCTTCCCGCACCTATAGCAAAGTTTACAGACCTACTCGGAAACGCCGCTGGTCCCTGCGCTCTGTTCGCGCTCGGTGCTACCCTCGTCGGTCGTCCGCTGCTCGCCGGTCTACCGGAGACGTCTTATATGAGCACCTTTAAGCTTCTGATCCACCCAGTAGCCATGTGGTTCGCTACCACTCAAATCTTTACCGTGGACCCACTCTGGTCCACCGTAGCTATCCTCGGCGCATCCCTCCCCGTCGCCGCGAACGTCTTTATCGTCGCCCGCCAATACGATACTTACCTGGAACGCGCCTCAAGCGCCATCCTTCTCTCCACCCTGGTCTCCATGATTACTGTCTCAATACTCCTCGTCGTCCTCTCTCCGTAGACCTCGTCACGAGAACCTCCTTAAAATGCGCGATCTCATGTACTTATGGAGAAAGTACGTTCGCCGCGCCAGGTCTGGTCGAACACGCGATCGGCTGGGTAGAGCGTAACTTCGCGTCCAAGGATTCGAATAACCTTAGGCAAATCGCGTTTTAAGAGCAGGGTTGAAAGTAAGACCTGTACTTCCGTACACCCCGGAATCTATCCCTTTGTCCGTTGTGCCAACGCCCGCTCTCTCGCATCCTTAAAGTGCTGCATCCACCACGAAAGAATGGAGAAGCTCTTGGATCGTCCCAACGTCGTAAGACTTGAAATAAACGATCACGATGATAGTGTTTATTTAGCCGGCTAACTAACACCGGAGGAAGAGAGCGGTGATGGATATGAGAGAGAATATCGGGCGTGAAGTAACCGGATGGCATGGTGTCGAGGAGCGGGCTCATCGGTTTGGGGGAGTCGAGTTCAGGGTCAACGGGCATGAGATCGGGCATCTGCACGGCGACCGTCAGGCGGATTTGCCTTTCCCGGTTCGGATGCGCAAGGAACTTGTGGAGTCCGGTCAAGCGCAGGTGCATCACGTGTTGCCGGAGACCGGGTGGGTGACCTACCGTATTCGGGGCGAGGAGGATCTCGAGGGGGCTATCGAGTTGTTCCGATTGAACTACGAGCGGCTGACGGCTCGTAGAGGGGTCGAAGCATGAGTATCTTTACCGATAAAGAGATCGAGTACCTACAAGAGCAGAGTTTGGGGCGACTTGCAACGGTCAGCAAGAACGGTGATCCGCACGTGGTGCCGTTGAGCTTTCGGTACAACGAAGATTTGGAGACTATAGACATAGGTGGTCATAATCTGGGCCGGAGCAAGAAGTTTCGGGATGTTGGGTCTACGGGGAAGGCCGCGCTCGTAGTGGATGATGTGCTGCCTCCATGGAGACCACGGGGAGTCGAGGTCCGAGGCCGGGCGGAGGCGCTCGGGGCGGGAGGAAGAGCCGTCAACGAAGACTTCGATGAGGAGTTGATCCGCATCCACCCGGAACGCATTGTCGGGTGGGGTCTCGACTCGGACGCCTATGCCCCCAACAGCCGGTCGGTCGGTTAGTGGAGCGAAAGGGCCGACACCAGTCCATAAAGGAGAACACCAGCTACACGCTGGCGAAGACGTGCAAAGCGCATCGGGTTGCCGTCGGTGGTCTGCTAGCGCAAGTGAGTCTGCATCCCGGTCAAGAGATGGTGCTCGTAGAGTTGTGGCAAGACGATGGACTTAGAGGCGGCGAGCTGGCCACCCGGCTCGCCGTCGAACCACCGACTATCACCAAGATGTTACGACGGCTTGAGACTTGTGGACTCGTGGAGCGCCGCCCCGACCCCGAGGACGCTCGAAGCTTCCGGGTGCATCTGACAAATGAAGGACGGGAACTCGAAAAGCCCGTCCATCGCATCTGGGAAGCTGCGGAGACAAAGGTCCTTGCTGGCCTGAGCAGTGATGAACGCGACACTCTCCGCGAGTTGTTGCTAAAAGTACGGGCGAACTTGGAGCCTGGCTTCGAGCACGTGCAGAAGACCGTATAACTCCGGCGCGTTTACAGAATGTTCTCGGGGTCGGCGTAAAATGATCCCGATATTCAGAGAGAGGTTATTTTGGAAGAGTATTTGAGAGTAGTGGGTGTGGGTGGAACACTGCGGGAAAACTCAGCGTCACTGGGGGCTTTGAGACAAGCGTTGAAGGGCGCGGAGAAAGCTGAAGCCGAGACAATGCTGCTGGACTTGCAAGAGTTGCGTCTGCCCATGTACGAGCCGGGATCGAGCCTGGAAGAGTATGGCCCGGAAGTCCGACGATTCGTGAAGGAAATTCGGGAGGCTGACGCTCTGATCCTGAGTACGGCGGCCTATCACGGGACGCTAGCAGGTGTGACGAAGAACGCTTTGGATTTTCTGCAGTTTCTGGCGCGGGATGAGCGTCCATATTTAGAAGATCGGGTTGTAGGTTTGATCTCGACGGCGGGCGGAGACCTTGCGGCGGCGAACGCGAACAGTGCGATGGTGCACACCGTCCACGCGCTGCGCGGCATCGTGGCACCCATGATGGTGGCCGTGCCGAAAGCCTGGCGAAAGTCGGAGAATGGTGAGATCGTCGATCCGGACTCTATTGAGCGGTTAGAGCGCCTAGGAGGATTGGTTGTGGATCTCACACAGAAGCTCAACGATGCTCCGGGACAACAAAGGGCCGATAGGTCGGCCGCTTGAGTTTCGAAGCGAAACAGTTCTCCACCCGGGTAGTGATGGCCGTCCTCATATCGACGGTCTTCGTCTCGGTTTTGAACAGCTCGATGGTAAACGTGGTAGTTCCTGTAATCGGCGCGGACTACGGTGCCTCGGAGGCGCAGGTCGGGTGGGTTATTACGGGCTATCTCCTGACTTACGCCGTGGGCATACCGCTCTATGGGCGACTCGCGGATGTATTTAGCCTGCGCCGGGCGTTTGCGATAGGTCTTCTTTTATTCGCGGTCGGTAGCCTCATGTGCGCGTTGGCACCGAGCCTCGGGCTGCTCGTGTTCGGGCGCGTGGTGCAGGGAGCTGGAGGGGCGGCGATACCGGCTCTCTCGGGGGTCTCGGTGGTAAGGATTCTGCCACCCGGCGCCAGAGGCTCGGCTATTGGTCTGATCGTCTCCAGCGTCGGTATCGGAGCTGCGGTCGGCCCCATCGTTGGCGGCGTAGTGGATCAATTCTTTGGATGGCACTACCTGTTCTATGGAACGCTGGCGTTAACCGCACTCCTGCTACCAGCGGTGATGTACGTGATCCCAGCGGACAAACCCCCCGGTGGCCGCAGCTTCGATCTCCCCGGCGGCATCTTACTGGGACTCGCTGCAGGATTCTTCCTCTTCGGCATCACGCAGGGACAGGTAGCGGGTTTTGGCTCCATCACCTCGTGGGGGAGCTTTCTCGTAGCGGCGATCTCGGCGGCTGGTTTCGGAGCGCGGATAAAGAGTGCGAGAGACCCATTTGTCTCGCCCGCGCTCTTTGCCAACAGTCCTTATGTGGCGGCGGTGATCGTGGGTTTCTTCTGTATGCTGGCGAACGTCTCAACCCTCGTCTTCGTGCCGCTACTCGTGGCCGACGCCAACGGATTCTCGGCGGGACAGGCGGGCCTCGTGCTGACACCGGGGGCGGTGGCGCTCGCCATACTCTCCCCCATCTCCGGCAAGCTGTCGGATCGCATCGGCGCAAAGATCCCAATACTCGCCGGTCTCGTGACGATGCTGGTCTCGGTGCTGTTTATCTCGTCTTTTGGGGCTGGGGGATCGGCACTGTTGGTCGCGCTCGGCATGACCGGAGTGGGCGCGGGATTCGCGCTAACCAACTCGCCCAACGTCAACGCCGCTGCCGCAGCTCTCGACCAGGACGAAGTCGGCGCGGGGTTAGGGATCTTCAACGGTCTCTTCTTTCTCGGGGGTGGCACTGGACCAGCGGTCGTCGGGGCGTTCCTCGCCGCTCGCCGTGACGCGGGAGCGAATGCGTTGAATCCTCTCTACACCCTCGACGCAGCACCCTACTCGGACGTGTTTCTATTGCTGGCGGTGGCTTTGGGGATCTCGCTCATAGCGACGATCGGACTGCACAGCGAGACGGGAGAGAAGGCCGCTTAGAGAAACTGGCGCAGCAGACAGAGCGTGTTAATGTGGCACTCGTAGACCC
>JBGTDE010000110.1:0-3964 GCA_041748475.1 Rubrobacteraceae bacterium
CATCGTCAAAATACCCCGGCAAGACCTCCTCGACAGCGTCAAGGCGCGGCGTAGCCTATTACGCGAGGGCCGGCTCCTGAAGAGGCTCACGCACCCGCACATCGTACGCTCCTACGAGACCCTCAAGGAGCCGCAGCCGACTCTGGTCCTGGAGATGCTCACCGGAGAGACACTCTCGTACATCATCGACACCAACTACCGTCGAATGCCGATCTTCGAAGCCGTCCATCTCGGGTTGCACCTCTGCTCGGCCGTCCATTATCTCCATCATCACGGCATCCTGCACCTGGATCTCAAACCTTCCAACATCGTCTCCGAGCGCGGGATGGCGAAGATCCTGGACCTCAGCATCGCCAGCAAACCGGGACGCGGCAAAAAGGGTGCCGGCACCCGGCAGTACATGGCCCCCGAGCAAGTCCGGGGCGCCGGAGTGAGCCCCGCGACCGACGTGTGGGGCATCGGCGCGGTCCTGTTCGAGGCCCTAACCGACGTAGCGCCGTTCAACGACAAAGAGGGCGAACCCGAGAGCTACACCGGCTCCGACGAGTACCTGGAGTACGAGAGCGAAAGCGAATCCGGGAGCGAAACCGATACTGACCTGGATCCAAAAGATTACGAGCAACTCCACCGCCGAGCGGATTCCGTGCGGGTCCACCGGCGCGTTCCGGCGGCTTTCGCGAACACCGTGGATAGCTGCCTAAACCCCGACCCTTCTCTACGCCCCACCGTGGACGGCCTCGCCGGAAATCTCGCTTCACTCCTTCAACGCGCTCCTACCAGAAAACACCGGAATTAATACATTCTCACGAAGATCCAACCTCCCCTTAACGATCACCTGAGACCATATGAAAGAGTGGAATTCCACGAGAGGTTACATTATGTCCAACACAAGAAAAGACCGTACCGTTTATCTTCTGGCCGTGCTGGTGGCCTTGATCTTCCTGGCGTCGGCCTGCGGCTCGTCCGGCAATGCCTCGGATGAGAACGAAGCGCCCCGAGAAGACCCACCCGCGCAAGACCAGAACGGCGACAACGATGGAAACCGCGCCGACGAGAACGATGAGCGCGACGCCGACAACGAAAACGACGACGATGGCTCCGATGACAACGAGAGTGATGACAGCGCGGGAGACGACGGCCAGGACGGTAATGATGACTCGGACGACCGGGACGACTCGGGAGACGATAGTCAAGACGACCGCGACGAAGACTGATCTCGTGCTTGTAGAGACGAGAGAGCCAGGCATCTTCAGCGGCGGCCAGGGAAGACGGTACGCCCGCATCTAGCCTTCACGAAAAAACCTGGTCCTAAAGAGGCTCCACTCCCGGGCGAAGCCTCTTTATAAATCCCGAGAAGCTTCCTCGATCTTGCTCCGGTACACGTTCGCGCCCTCCCCGACCCTGACGGCATCGCTGGTCGTGATAGCCCCGCCGAATAGAAAAGCCGTCTGGCGCAACGAGGATTCGAGGTCGAACGGGTCGAGCGCGGAAGTTGCGTCCTTCGGGACGATCACACCGTACCAGCGCAGGGCCGCACTCGCGGCGGTATAGTGGACGCAGATGTTGGCGACCGTCCCGCAGAGTATGAGACGCTCCACGTTCCACAGACGCAGGTAATGGTCGAGGTGCGTTCCGTAGAAAGCATCGTAGCGAACTTTGCGGACTATTAGGTCGTTGTCTTGAGGGGCAAGGTCTTCGATGATCTCCCATCCCCAGCTACCTTCGCGGCAATGCTCCGGCCATATCTCCCACTCCGGGTCACCTTCGTTGTGAGTATCTTGGCTGTAGACGACCTTCATGCCCGCGCTGCGGGCGAACGAGAGCAGGCTTTGAATGGCGGGGACCGTATCTTCCGCGTCCGGGACGACGAGCGAGCCGCCTTCCTTCACGAAATCGTTCTGCATGTCCACTACGACAAGAGCGGTCTTCGAGGGCTCTATTGTGAGGCTGTCGTAGGTTTCGTATTCGGGGACTTCGACGGTTCGTGCCATTTCGCTCTCCTCTCCGGGGTGAGTGTTCAGTTTACCGCTGTGTTGGGCCGGTACAATTGGCAGCATGAGTGAAGTGAGGCCAAAGCGGTTGAAAGATGATCCCACAACCCGCGAAGAGTTGCGGGAGAAGCTGGATCGCTACCTCGACGTACCTCTTGCGCTGGCTTCGGTGGTGGTCGTGCTGCTCATTATCATTCAGCTTTCGGGCGAGTTGGCGGCACCCTGGCAAGGCCGGGTGGAGATTTTGAGTTGGATCCTCTGGGGTCTGTTCTTCACGGAGTTTATGGCTAAATTCATTCTCGCGCCGGTGAAACGCCGTTACCTGCGGAATAATTGGTTGGATGTGTTGGTCGTGTTGCTGCCGTTCCTGAAATTTCTTAGGCTAGCTCGGGTCTTGAGGGCTACACGGGCGTTGCCGGTCCTGCGACTTCTAATCTTTGGTGGAAGGGGATCCAGCTCGACCCTTGCCCTGCTCAAACGACGGCGGCTCGGGCAACTCGGCATAGTCTCCGGGATGGTCGTCCTGATCGGGGCTTCAATCGGATACTTACTGGAAATCGACGCGCCGGGCAGCAACATCCAGAGCTTCGGTGACGCTCTATGGTGGGCCGCCACTCTAGTGACTACGATTGGAAGCGAGATCTCACCTTCCACCACCGGAGGCCGTATCGTCGCCTTCCTACTGATGCTCTACGCCGTCGGCATCTTCTCGTACTTTATCGGCGCCATTGCCTCCGTACTGGTCGAAACAGATCGCCGCGTCAAAGAGGAGCCCAAGAGCGGTGTCGGCCTCGACGAACAGGAGCTAGAAGCTCTGCGGTCGATCCTCGAAAAAAGCGAGAGGGGCAAGTGAACCACTCCCCCGGCGGTTATACTCTGGCGGGCCGAAAAATACGCTACTCACAGAGGAATCGTCTCCAGCATGGATTTCATACACGGCATAGTTGATTGGATGGTAGCGTGGGCTGGTTCGCCTTACGCGCCGCTAGCGTTGTTCATCCTCACGTTTTGGGAGTCGAGCTTCTTCCCGGTGCCAACCGACCCGTTGCTCATCGCGATGGCCGTGGCCGCGCCGGAGAACGCCCTGATCTTCGCCGGGATCTGCACCATCGCTTCGGTCTTTGGCGCGATGCTAGGCTATCTTATCGGGTGGAAGGGCGGTCGGCCCATCGTCGAGAGGCTCTTCTCGCAAAAGAAGATCCACGCAGCCGAAGGTCTCTATCAACGCTACGACGTGTGGGCGGTTGGAGCGGCGGCGTTCACGCCCATCCCATACAAAGTCTTTACCATCACCGCGGGTATCGCCCGGCTGCGCTTCGTGCCCT
This sequence comes from Rubrobacteraceae bacterium, assembly GCA_041748475.1. Classification (GTDB taxonomy): domain Bacteria; phylum Actinomycetota; class Rubrobacteria; order Rubrobacterales; family Rubrobacteraceae; genus JACDDK01. Next base: position 3,317 of record JBGTDE010000110.1, read on the forward strand.
TCGTCCTCGTCTCCATCGTAGGACGCGGAACCCGGTATTTCCTACTGGGGCTCCTCGTCTATTTCTTCGGACCCCAGATCCAGGCCGCCATCGACCAGTACTTCGAGATCCTAACCGTCTCCTTCGTAGCACTCATAATCCTCGGTTTCGTCGCCATGAAATACGGCGGCGACCACCTGAACCGCCGCAGAAACGCGCCGGAATAACTACAAGCTTTTTGGCTTCCTTCGACGCAAGACCGGCAACACTTCACCGATTACGAGCGCGGAGAGTATAAACGCCGCCCCGAGGATCTGAACTGTTACCAGCCTATCCCCCGCCAACCAGTAACCGAACAGGGCCGCGAAGACAGGTTCCATCGTCAGGATGATCGCCGTTCGCGCCGCCGGTATCTTCTGCTGCACCGTAGTCTGAATGAGAAAAGCCCCCGCCGACGCGAGCAACCCCGTCACGAGCAGCGCAAAGATGACCGAGGCCGGTGGAACTTCGACTGGCCCAGCGAGAGGCCAGACGACGAGAAAGAGCAGCGCCATAGCGAGGATCTGGGCGAGCGTGAGAGCACCCGCGTCGTGGCCGGACGCGTAGCGAGAGAGTAAGGCTATGTGCAGACCGAGGGCCATCGCGCACAGCAGCGTAAGAAAGTCTCCG
>JBGTDE010000111.1:0-6161 GCA_041748475.1 Rubrobacteraceae bacterium
GGCTCCAAATATTCGGCTTCGACTGTGCCTCCCGCTTCCCAAAGAGCATAGAAGATGCCGCCGCCCCGTACTCTAACCTCCAGATGTCCGCCCTCGGACAACTCACCGAGTCGCCGTTCCGCCTCAGCCACCGTCATCGAAGTCTCCGCCGCCACACCCGCCGCCGATACGTCACCCCGCTCGCGTAAAACCGCCAGCAACTCCGTCTCTTGCTCATCCTCCGAAACCCGCGCCGGACGAGCTTCACTCAAACCCGCCAGGCCACTTCCTAAAACCCCAAACGCCGGAAATGCCACCCAGAAGTATGTCGTGAAGACCCACCAGATTGGAGTCAACGCCAATACCAAACCCGACAACGCCACCGGAACCAACACCGCGAGTGCCACCGCTACTCTCGCCCCCGGCTTCATCCTCTGAACGTCCAGACCGAAGAACTCAGGATGTTGTCCTTTCACTATGCCCGTCCGACTCCTGCCTAATGATCCGCCACACATCCCGATCTCCTCGCAGTAAGTAACTGTTTATGTAAACACCGACATATGTTACTGTAGAGGTAGCTGGTAGATATGTCAAGAGTGACATAATAAATATTTTGGAGGACGATGAAGACGCTCGGTTATGCGATTCTGGGCCTGTTAGCTCAGGAGGAGTTGAGTGGGTACGATCTCATGCAGCGAATGAAGGGTCGGGTGGGAAATTTCTGGAGTGCGGGACACAGTCAGATCTACCCGGAACTAGCCCGTCTTGAAGCGGATGGTTTAGTCACACACAGCGTCGTCAAGCAGCAAGAGCGCCCGGACAAGAAAGTCTACGAAACCACTCCTGAAGGACTAAAGATTCTCCGCGAGTGGGTGACGGAGCCTCCACCCGCCAATGCCCCGAAGGACGAGTTAGTGCTAAAGGCGTATTCCGTTTGGCTAGCCGACCCGGAGAAAGCCGCGAAGCTCTTCCGGGATGAGGAGACGAAGCACAAGGAGCAACTCTCGCGCTACAAAGAGACGCGCTCTTGGATGGAGCACGAGTCTGGTGGGGATGTGCTGCGGCCGGAATCCCCGTGGTTCGCCGGTTACGCGGCATTGCGGCGAGGACTCATCTACGAGAAAGGCTACGTCGAATGGTGTAGGTGGGTCGCGGATTCTGTGGAAGGAAAACAAGATGACTCGCCAAAGCGAAAAAAGAAAAAGGTCAAGAAGAAGGGCACGTAGGGGAGAGACGCTTTAGATAAAATCACGGTGCAAACTACGGCTGGAGGAGAATTGAAGCTGCGTAAGTATCTGGAAGGTGATCGCGAATCACTAGCTGGCGTCGGGGTGTTGGCCTTCGGAGAGAGCCTCGATGAATGGGCAGATTACTTCGACCCGGAGAAGAATCCCCGCTTGGATCCCGACCAAGTCCACGTGGCTGAGGAAGACGGCGAGGCACGGTCGAGTGTAGTGGCATTGTCGATGGAGTCTTACGTTGGCGGCGAGCCGCATTCGATGGGAGGTATTGCGGCGGTGATGGCGCATCCGGCGTATCGGCGGCGGGGTTACGCTAGGGCTCTCATGCACGAAGCGCTGCGGGATATGCGTGAGCGAGGAATTCATTTGTCTATGCTGGATCCCTTCTCCCACTCGTTCTATCGAACCTTCGGATACGAGCTAGCCATGGAGACTATCGGATACAACCTCAAGCCTTCCGTGTTGCCGATAAGTCCCGAGCAAAAAGGTGTCCGAGCGTACCGGGAGGACGATCTACCAGCCATGATGCGTCTTCTGGAGCACGAGGCCGCCCACTACCCAATGTGCGCGAAGCGGAGCGAGGACTACTGGAGAAGCGAGGAGTTATGGGGCAAGAGCGACCAGAAACTAGAGGCCGCTGTCTTCGAGCGTGCGGGAGATCTGGAAGGCTACATCCTCTACCATCAAAAGACCTCGTCCGGCGCGACACCGCCGCGTATCTTGAAGGTCGAGGAATTAGTCGCCGCTACGCGTGAAGCACGGGCCGGATTGCTCTCCTTTCTCGCCTCATACAATCCAGAAGATTTCAGCATTCAGCTCTCCACATCGCGGGGAACGCCGCTGCACCCATACCTTGCGGATTCGGACGTGGATGCCAGGATACAGCCCGGACTCATGCTGCGTCTGGTGGACGTGGAGGGCGCGTTGCGTTTCAAGACTTTCCGGAAAGAATCGCTAGTCCTGGATGTCTCAGACGACGTGTTGCCGGAGAACGCCGGAGAGTACACCATCGGCAACGGCGAGGTAGTCCGAGGAGCGGAGATCGAGGAGCGAGTCTCGTTGGATGTTCGTCAGCTAGCTCAGCTCTACGCCGGGTATCTACCGGCTCGCGAGTTGGCGCATCACGGACTTATTGGATCCAGTTCGGCGGAAGCTCTGAGTCTTCTGGAGGTTCACTTTCCGGTTGGGGATCCGTGGGTGTCGGCGCTAGATCACTTCTAGTAGGGACTCAAGAAGCGCGATCCCTCGCCCGGATTGTAGACTGTATGGATACGGGCGAAAACACAACGCCCGCTGGCGAACACTAAAACCCGCCGAGCAGAGGGAGTTACCATGAAACACACCGGAACTATAGGATACGCCGCGATGTTCGAGCAGTTCCATCCCACGGATTTGCTTACGTACTGCAAGACCGCTGAGGAGAACGGTTTTGGATCCGTGATGGCCTCGGACCACTTCCATCCGTGGACCCCGGATCAAGGCCAGAGCGCATTCGTCTGGTCCTGGCTCGGCGCTCTCGGCGCGACCACGAACCTCCGTTTCGGTACCGGCGTAACCCCGCCCGGCTTCCGCTACCATCCCGCAATCATCGCCCAGGGTGCCGCGACCCTAGAAGCCATGTTCCCCGGTCGCTTCTGGCTCGGGCTCGGTGCTGGGGAGGCACTCAACGAGCACGTCGTCGGTGAGTATTGGCCCGAAGCCCCGACGAGGCTCCGCATCTTGATGGAGTCTATCGAGGTCATACGGAGGCTCTTTACGGGGAAGGTGGTCAAGTACCAGGGGGATCACATCCGGCTCGAAAGCGCGAAACTCTACACCATGCCCGATACTCCGCCCCCGATCTACGTGGCAACCGCCGGACCTCTCCAAAGCCGCCGCACCGGCGAATTCTGCGACGGCATAATCACCGTTGGAGCACCGGACGAGAAGATAAACATGCTCATGGAGAAATTCGAGGAAGGCGCACGCCGGGCTGAGAAGGACCCAAACGAGATGCCGCGCATGATCCAACTGCACGTCTCCTGGGCCGAAACCCAACAGGAAGCCGAACAACAAGCCGTAAAGGAATGGCCCAACGGCGGAATGCCCTTCCCCAAGGGTGACATTCGAAACCCCGAAGACTTCGCCGCGATGGCGAAACAGGTAAGCGTTGAGAACTTCAAAAACCGCGTCCTGATGAGCGCCGACTTAGACGAGCACCTCGAACACATACAGAAGTATGTGGACCTCGGCTTCGACGAAGTCTACGTCCATAACTGTGGGCGCAACCAGGAAGAATTCATCCGCGCATACGGAGAGAGTGTGATCCCGAAGCTCCGCTGGCCTGAGGAAAATTAGATTGATGTGTTGATTAGGAGGCGAACAAGGTAGAGGAGTCGAAAAATACTAGTTTGTGACCAGATAATCTAGCTTTCATAAATGAGAGTTCTTCTTCTAGTTCAGCCTGCGTCTTGCTGCCTACATAAACTGACACAGCGAGAGTTCGTTTAGGCTTTGGCCTTCTCCGGGGTTTGAGAGCGCCTAGAATATGTTTGTCTTGTGGAGATATAGACCAGCCGTAGATAACTAATGGGCGTTCTGCCTCTTCTAGTTTGCTGTGAGCAAACCTCAAGTATGGACTCTTCGAGATAACGCGAAGCTTTTCTTCTGTCTTGCCTTCGCTAACGAATAGCGGCAATATACCTTGCTCGACTTTCCTAGAAACGACATCAATTAGTTCATCAAAAGATTGATCTCCTCGTTTTATCTTGAGGTCGTTGTGATAGCCGAGCCGCTCGCCCGGAAAGAGGAAGAGAGCGCCATGAAGGTAGTAGACATGCTTGTTCTCATAGATATCAAAGTCCTTGAACTCCAGGAACTCAAAATCGAAGTGTTCCCAGAAGTAGTCGTTATGACGACGGAGGCCCCTTTTTTCCGAGCGATCTTTGGACATCATGATGATTCGGTACAAGAATAGATCGTAATTGAGCGTGTATATGTCTTCGAAAGGATCTAGATTTTCCGACGTTCTTCGCAAATCCTCAACGCCATTTTCATACGCTAATGGGTGGTTTTTCTGGACAGAAGTAATGAGGCCTTGCCGCAGCTTACGGATTGCGGGGTCTATAGGCTCAGTAGGCAGTTCAAGTATCTGATTTACTTTCTTAGCGTTTAAGAGTCGCTCTTGGATGGTCTCGAAGTTGGTTGTCCCAAACTGACTAAACAGCTTGCGGTCTTTAGGTTCGCATCCTTGCAAGAACTCGTCGAACAGCGATTCGTAACCAAAAACGCTGGAAAAGTTAAGAGAAAACCCGTTGCCTAGAAACAAATCAGCGCCTGAGAAATCTACTGAGATTTCATTCCAGTGCTTAATGCCAAGTTCTCTGAGTGTATCTTCGTTTACGATATTTGAGACCTTCTGTAGTTTATACAAACTACGCAAGTGTATGTTTCGTGGATCATTGCACGCAACCTTCGTTTCTAAATTGGGAGAGACTAAGACCTTCCGAAACTGCTTCCTCTCCAAGCTCCGCTAGCTGGGGAGGTAATCTCCGCAGCGGATATAATGCGGGATGCTATGGACTGGCGAGACCACATACACTCGGACCCTGGGATCCTATCCGGCAAGCCGGTCGTCAAAGGTACACGGCTGTCCGTGGAATTTTTGCTGGATCTACTCGCCAACGGCTGGAGCGAGGAGCAAATCCTCGAAAGCTATCCCAACCTTACGCACGACTCTCTAAGAGCGGTATTCGCCTTCGCCGCAGAATCTGCGCGTGACGAACGCGCTTTCGAGCTGCGCCGCTGAGTTAACCGGATAGATGCGGTTCATCGCAGACGAAAACTTTCCACTGCCAAGCGTCCGATTACTCGTCGCTGCCGGTCACGACATTGTCGTCGTGGCATTGGAGTCGCCGGGTGTCTCCGACGAAACTGTCTTGGATCGGACTGTTCGAGAGAGGCGCATCCTGCTCACCTTCGACAGGGACTACGAAAGTCTGCTCTACGAGCGAGGCTCGCAACCTCCCGAGGGTATCGTCTACTTCCGCTTTGCTCCATCCTCACCCGAGGAACCGGCCGAGTATCTTATCGCGCTCCTCGAACGGCCCGAGCTTTCTCTCTCCACTATGTTTACTGTCGCCGAGCGCGACCGCGTGAGGCAGAGACCGTTGCCTGGATCGCGGCATTGAGCCTTGAAGAAGTGTACGTCTACCACTGCGGGCGCAACCAGGAAGCGCTCATCCGCGCCTACGGCGAGCGCGTGATCCCCAAGCTGCGCTGGCCGGGGATGATCTCTTAAGCGGAGCTTGTGTCTGGTTGCTTTGCCTCTTCGCGCACCGGGTGGAGACCCGGCAGGCCGTCGATGCTTTGGGTGTTTTTGAGCGTCCTGTATTCGGACATCTTTTTGGGACCTTTGCGTTTGGTTGAGGTCGGCAGTTGGTCGCGGAGGCCGACGAGGTCCATGCGTGGTACGCCGAAGCCGCAAGAGCTCGCCACTCGGTGGACCGCGACGTCGATTATGGCCCGCTCGCCGGGCAGGTCGGGGAAGCGGGGCCGTAGTTCTTCGTAGCCTTCGTCGGCGGGCTCTAGTACTTCGCCGCGACCGTAGAGGCGCAGGATGTCGGGCAGGCCCTCGAAGGCGCAGAACATCAGGGTGATCCTGCCGTCCGCTTTGAGGTGGGCTATAGTCTCGACGCCGCTACCCGTGAGATCCAACCACGCGACCCGTTTCGGCCCGAGGACTCTTAGCGTATCCAGCCCGCGCGGGGAGACGTTGACGTGCGTCTCCGGGTCGGCCGGGGCGGTGGCGACGAAGAACATCGGTTGCGCCGAGATCCAAAGACACCATTCTTCGCTGATGCTGTCGTAAACCCTGCTCATATCTCGTCCTCCCTCTGCCGTCCCGAAAGATTGTACGCTCGGCCTATGGCTTTTCGCGCCTCCGTCTGTCAATAATACGGA
>JBGTDE010000112.1:0-2963 GCA_041748475.1 Rubrobacteraceae bacterium
AGCAGCATGTAAGGTCTGATCTCCGTGGGGCGGTAGAGAGAGTCTGCGGATTCTCTACCGCCCCGCCAACTTGTCTTCCCAAGAACTTTCTCAAGCCCCACTACTTTACTACTACTGATACAGAGCTTGGCTCATCCTGGACTTCCGGCGACAGCCTGAGTAGGGGTGGTTTTGCCTGCGGGATTTTGAGTCTGTCAGCCGCCGAAGAGGCGGGACCAGAAACCCCGGTTCTTCAACGCATTTAGCTCCGCTTGTACACGAATGTGGTCTTCCGAGAGGGTGGATTTCTCTTCGGTGAGCTTCATCTGCTCGTTCATCAGACGTTCGCGGTCGGCTTCGAGTTTGGCTTTCTCTTCTTCTAGGGTGGAGATGGTCTTCTCCTGGAGTTCGCGTTGAAACTCGATAAGGTTGAGGCGTTCGATCTCGGACCACAGGCGATCCATCTCGACTCGGGCGGCGTCGCGCTCGACCCGGACCTCCTCTATCTGGCGGTTCCGTTCTTCGAGGCGTGTCTTGTAATCCTGGCCTTGCTGCAACAGCCGCTCGTACCGCTCGAAAGGAACCGCCGGAAGCCGTGAGGCCGTGTAATCATCGTGCGGTATCTCACCCTCGAACACTTCGCCCTCTACTTCCTCTGCCTGAAGTTCCCGCGCCAGTCCCTCGACCTCAGATAATAAGAGCGAGTATCCGCCCTCCGCGCCACGCTCGGCCATCAGACGGCCCTCCGCCACAAAACGCCGCACCGACCCCGACGGCACGCCAAGCACAGCCGCCGCTCCGTTCAGCCCGATACGCTCCTCGCCAGATTGCATGACCGCATTCTATAGTAGCCGTCGGCAATGAGCTATCGGGGGTTCTACTTGGACGAAGACTAAGCCTTGACCACGTTGCCGTCTTGAACTTTTACCGCGATTTCCGGCAGCGGTTGGTTCGCCGGGCCAGTAACAACTTCTCCGCCGTTTGAGGGATCAAAGACCGACCCGTGGCACGGACAGGCGAGCTGTCCATCCTTGAAAGCCACGACGCACCCCTGATGAGTGCAAATCGCCGAATAAGCGACGAAGTCTCCGTTTTCCAGATGCACGAGAACCGCGTCCTCGCCGCCGTCCTTAAACTTCGCCGCGCTACCCGGCTTCACGTCCGACTCAGCCGCGATCCCAGAGCCGCCAGAGCTACCGGATTTTTCCGAAGTCGTCTTCGCGGCGCTCTTTTCGCCGTCGGATCCGGAGCCGCCACTTTCAGAACCGCTGGAGCTTCCGCAGGCCGAAATAGAGGCTGCTGCCACGCCGACACCGACGGTACCGGCCAGTCGGACGAACTTTTCGCGTGAGATCTTCTCCAAAACATTCTCCTTCTTGGCAGTATTGCTCTAGAGTTTATACGTTGTGGTCAGCCTATTGGTTCAAACTAGAGGCTTCTTACTCCTCTGGTTCTTCAGCATCGGAGATGAATTTATCGTAGAGCAGCGCGGCAAGAACACCGCCGACTATTGGGGCGATTATGTAGATTGGAGAGAGTTCCAGCCGGTCTAAGGAGACGATCATCGGTCCCAGGGCACGAGCCGGGTTGACAGAACCGCCCGTGACGGGTCCGCCGATAAATACAGCGGCTGCCAGGGCGAAGCCTACTGCTACGGGGGCTATAGCGGCGGGGACGCGGTCATCGGTTGCTACCGAGACGATCACGAAGACCAGGATAAACGTGATGATCGCCTCTATAAAGAATCCTTGCAGAAGACTGGCATCCGGTGGTATGCCAGGTGCTGCGAGAGACGCCTCGCTCCGGGCTACGGAGCCGAAGGTGATCCAGGTGCTAAACGCCGCCAGTATCGCACCCAAAACCTGAGCCCCAACATAAGCCGGTACGTAATTCCACGGAAACTTCCCTATGGACGCAAGACCTATCGTAACGGCGGGATTGAGATGCGCCCCGGAGACATGCCCGAGAGCCGCGACCAACGCAACCAGCACAAGACCGAACGCCAGAGCGATGGCGAGAGAGTCGTAAGCGGCGCCGACTATGGGTATATCCTGGGCCGCCGCGATGGCTACGGACGTACCCGTGAAGACGAGTATAAAAGTACCGACCACCTCGGCAACCCCGGCCCGCAGCATGTTGGATCCAATATCGCTGCCGTACAATCCACCCCCGGAACCCGATGATTTCGACTCGCCACCACGACTCTGCGAGCGGCGAGTGCTTGTTCTAGTGGAGCGTTCACGAGACGCACGTTCGCCTGAGGGTCGAACTTCTCGCTCGTCGGAGGAAGACGCTCCTCCAGAACCTTTGCGGGTTTCACGTCCACGCTGGCTTTCAGAATCTCCAAGCTGTGCATCATCCCACTTAGGGACATCTCTTCGGTCGCCTCTATCCGTCATATCTTTCTCCTTTTTTCTGGATCGCGCAATGTATAAGATGCAAGGAGCGTCCCTTACCCTATATTTCGCATCGGTACACTTTCTTATGTCTATCCATCCAGATGACTCACAGGTAAGATGGACGCGACGCACTGTCGACTTGGGAGGATCCAACCATCAACGCCATGACTTGGATACGTATCGTCACCGGAGCCGTCTGGCTCAACGGCGGTATCGAGAAGATTCTGAACGCGGATTTCCCGACGCAATTCGCCGACAGCCTCGCCGCTGGAGGATTCGTCTCTCAAGCTCCCCCGTTTTTCCAGGACTTTATGAAGAACACCGTCGTCCCGAACGCCGAAATCTTCGCTCAGATAGTACGGGTAAGTGAACTTGCGCTGGGACTCGCCCTGATCCTGGGCCTGCTAACGAACCTCGCCGCTCTCGGCAGCATCGCCCTGAGCGCGATGGTCCTGCTCTCCCAGGGAGGCGTGAGTCTCGGGACCGGCCTCGGAGCACCGGAGTTCATCACCATCAACGTCCTGGTAGCGGTGCTCTCACTGGTCATACTACTGAGCCCCGCCGCTAAAGCCTACGCACTCGACT
>JBGTDE010000113.1:0-2779 GCA_041748475.1 Rubrobacteraceae bacterium
CCAGAAAGACCAGAGGAGATCGCTCATTATCTTGTGCAACGCCAGACGGGAGTAGAGAACCTCTGGGACCGGGCCTTCGTGGTACGCCTCCATCAGGATTCGGTCTTGTTCGGGGTCCAACTCAGCCTCGACGGAGAGGTCAGCGAGGTCCCACATCGGATCGTTCATCCCGGAAAACTCCCAGTCGATCAGATACAGCCGCCCGCCCGCATCCACGAAGTTACCCGGCCACGGGTCATTGTGACATGGTGCCAGAGGCGCGGGCGAAGCTTCGAACGCCCGGCGGATCCCCTCTGCACCCCTCCAAACCGCGCGGTCCCTGAATACCGGCATGGGTGTCCCGCGCAATATGCGCCGATACTTACCGAGCATGTCGAAGACATCGAAGCGCGTCTGGAACACGGGACAGAGACGGTGAACCTTCCTCAGAGCGTGCGCAACCCGGACGGTCGCGGAGGGATCCAACACAAACTGCTCCACGGTCATTGCCGAGCCTTCGACAAACCGGGACAACATCGTGCCGTTCTTGGCGTTGAAATAGACAATATCAGTGTTCACCCCGGCGGCGGTCGCGGCCCGAGCGTTATGCTTCTCGGCGATCCGATCTATGTAATCTGAGGTATCCTTCCCTGGCAGACGCAAAGCGTATGCTTCACCATGCGTCATTACCTTGAATGTGGAGTTAGTTAGCGAGCCAAGCGGCTCTATCCAAACGGCCTCTCGCCGCACGTTCTCAAAAATCGGCACGCGAGACAACGCAGCATAGACTCTATCCAACTCGACTCCATTCCATCCAGGATTAGGAGGGTTGCTTCTTTGCAACCCAACATGTAACCGGAACGTCCAGTATAGCCGAAATGTGAAATTCGCGTTAAATGGATGTTAGCTGGCTATTTTCGGATGGCTGTCAGAACCGTGATCTGGCCGATATCTGGGCGTCGGGCATCATTGCGGGCGACGTGCGTCTCCAACGCATCGTTCTCGTCGAGTTCGTGGAGTTTGGCGGAAGCTCGTGCTATTTCGCTTTCGCTTACCAGGGACCAAACGGAGTCTCCATCCCGCCAGTCTTCGTTCAAGGGGCCACGGGGATCAAAGTACGCCGCACCCTGGACTGTGGCATCGAGCGGGGCGAAGTTTCCGTTGTGTGTGAAGCCACACTCGGAGATAATTTTCGTCAGATCTTCGAGCGGCGCGTAGCGATTCCGGAGGGCGTCGGAGGCGGTGGGGATCAGGTAATAGTGCCAATAGGCGTGGCGCAACTGTTCTTGGGAGCAAGTGTTGACCACAAGGACGCCACCGGGCTTGAGGACTCGGGCGAGCTCTTGAAACACTTGTTGGTGGGCAGGAAAACCCTGCGAGGGCTCATCGGGCAGATGATGGAGAACCTGGTTGATCATGACTCCGTCGAACGTCGCGTCGTCGAAGGGCATGTCGTCTATTCCGGCGGAGTGGAACGCTATTCGTTCTTCTTCTTGAGGTTTCGCCAGCTTTCGGGCGGCGACCTTTAGCATGCCGGGGTTCATGTCCACCGCCTCGATGCGCCCGACGTATTCCAGCATCGCCTGCGAGAAGTTACCCGTTCCGCAACCCGCGTCCAGCAACACCATCTCGCTGAGAGGCACAGGGGATTGAGCGAGAGCGCCTACCGAGATCACGGTTCCAACTGGCTCCCGCGTCTTGTCGTAGACTTCGGATTTGCGCGTGTAATCCTCGTAGCTACTCATCGTATCTCCATCCTCGATTCGTCTATCCCAACTGGAAGTGATTCTACAGGTTGAGTTGCACGCAAGGTTTACCAACCGTTAACGCTCCTTTTACTTTGATCCGAAAGTCCACGCCTATACTGGCCGATGATCGGCTCTAAGACCGGAAGGAGCGCTGTCGCATGACTATCGCTAGCGTGGGTATCCATCTGCCACATGTACGTCTGGACGGAACCCGTGAACTTGCTGAAGACCTAGTGTTCACCCGCAGCCTCGAACCGGATTTTGTGGAGATTTGGCCTCAAAGCTTCGGTGTCATACTCGGCGGTAGCCTCGACGCTTGTCGACTGAGGGAGATACGTAATCTACTCCTGGATGCGGACCTTGCATACACGGTCCATGCTCCGTTGGAGATCAACCTGATGGACCTGACAACCCTAGATCTTCAGCGCGAGACTCTAGATGCGAGCCTACGTTTCGCTCAGGAGATCGGGGCCGATACGGTAGTGTGTCATGCGGGGCAACGTATCGGAACACGGGATTTCCGGCATAGCATCGCGGAACAACTGAACGCCGAGCGAGACGCTCTACGGAGAGCCGGAGACCGGGCCGACGACTTGGGACTCACACTGGCCGTCGAGAACTACTACCCAGAGCTGCCAATAGTACAGGGCGAAATCTACGATTACTCCGTCTGGCCCGCAGAGTTGGCCGCGAGGATCTCGGACGTAGACCATCCAGCAGTCGGCATCTGCCTGGATGTGGGTCATGCTGCGTTGGCGGCGGGTGTCTTCGGCTTCGACTACTTCGAGGCGTGCGCTGCGGCGGCACCGCTCGTCCGCCACCTGCATATTCACGACAACCTGCGGAGAAGCAATCTTACGGGCGTTCCACCGGTCTCCGAGCACGCCGCCTACGGCTTGGGAGACCTGCATCTTCCACCGGGCGCGGGCAACATACCTCTGCGCGAATTGTTTCGGCGGGTGGACTTTCCCAGGAATCCCTCGTGTTGCGTGGAGCTTTCACCGGACTTGTACTCCCGCGCCCCGGAAGCTTTACAGGCTGCCCGTGGGATC
>JBGTDE010000114.1:0-7687 GCA_041748475.1 Rubrobacteraceae bacterium
GTTCGAAGAGGCGCTCTACTGCATCCGGTGCGGCTCGTGCCTCAACGTCTGTCCCGTCTACCGTCAGACCGGCGGACACGCCTACGGCTCCACCTACGCCGGGCCAATAGGCGCCGTCCTGACCCCGCTCCTAAAAGGCGATGAAGAGGCCAAAGATCTCCCGCACGCCTCGTCCCTCTGCGGCGCGTGCTCGGAGACTTGTCCCGTCGGCATTCCCCTACACGAGCTACTCCTCAAGCTCCGCAATCGTCAGGTCGAGGGCGGCCTGGCGGGACGTGCACAGAGTCTAATGTTCAAGGGTTTCGAGAAAACCATGAAGAGCCCGACCGCTTACAAGGTGAGCACCGCCGCCGGACGTTTCGCGCAAAAGCCTTTGGCGAAGGGTGGCTCCATAAAACCTTTGCCGGGTCCGATGAGCGGTTGGACGAACACCAGGGACCTGCCGCCGCTCGCTGATAAATCCTTTCGCGAGTTGTGGAAGGAGGGGATCTAGATGGCTCACCGCGCCGAGTTTCTCGACTCCATAAACCACCGCACGCGCTCCGGTAAATACAAGCCAACCGTAGCCCCCGACGCAGCCTGGACCCGAACTCCCGACCGCCCCTTCCAGGCCGACTACATCCAAGATCCCCCGGCTCGTTTCCTCGAAGAGTGGGAAGCCCTCGGCGGTCACGGCAAGCGAGTTGGAGATCTCACCGAAGCTAAACAGTACATTCTGGACCTTGCAAAAGACCGCGAATCGAAGAGGCTGGTACGCTGGGACGTACCTGAGCTAGATGCGCTAGACGTGGACGATTCACTGGCGCAGGCTGGTGTCGAAGTCACTGTGTGGCGGGAGTTGGAGGATTTCCGGGAGGTTGCGGGTGCGGCGGACATCGGGCTCTCGACCTCGGAGTGGGCTATCGCCGAGACCGGGAGCCTCGTTTTGGAGAGTGGTCCGGGCAAGGGCCGTACGGTGACGCTCTTGCCGCCGACCTACGTCGCGCTCGTGCCTGTGGAGAAAATTCTTCGAACGTTGCCGGAGGCCATTCAGAAGTATGCGGACGGCAATCTGCCGGCTAACGTATGTTTCCATACCGGGCCGAGTCGTTCGGGGGATATAGAGATGTCGCTCGCCATTGGTGTTCATGGCCCGGGGGATGTTCACGTTCTGGTAGTTGGATGAACCCGTTGCGGAGAGCCTGGGACGAGGGGCGGACGGCGTTTGGGATGTGGGCGGTGATGCCGGGATTCTTTGGGACGGAGATTCTGGCCGGTAGCGGTGTCGATTACGTCTGTGTGGATTGTCAGCACGGGATTATAGGATTCGATGAGTCGTTGCCGATGTTCGCCGCGATTCGGGGAGCGGGGGCGGCCCCGATCACGCGCGTACCCCGCAACGACGCAAGCCTGATAGGCAAATCCCTCGACGCTGGAGCCGTCGGCGTTATAGTCCCGCTAGTCAACACACCCGAAGAGGCCGCCCAAGCCGTAGCCGCCTGTCGCTATCCACCCGTCGGCATCCGCTCCTACGGACCTATGAGAGTAGGAAACCTCGTAGGTTCGAAAGCCCCCGAAGACCTCCAGCGCGAGGCGTTATGTTTCGTCATGATCGAGACCCGCGAAGCCCTCGAACAGGCCGAGGCCATCGCTGCCACACCTGGCTTGGACGGCATCTACATAGGACCGTCGGATCTCGCGCTTTCTCTAGGTCTCCCCCCGACTTTGGAGATCACGGAAGACATCCACGTCGAAGCTGTGGAGCGCGTAAAAGCCGCTTGCGAAGCGCACGGCATAGTAGCGGGCATACACTCCGGCAACGGAGAGTGGGCCAAAAAACACGCCGAAGCTGGTTTCCAACTGGTGACGGTAGCGATGGATGCAGGGATGCTAAAAAGCGCCGCGCTCGCGGAGGTCGCTGCGGCTCGGGGCGATTAGTCGCGAATAGATGCAGATCGCTCACACAAAGAGCAAGAATTCTATGGTCGGCGACCGTGGTTTCGAGGCAAGAAAAAGCCGGGGTTTGTGGCCCCGGCCTGAGTGCGAATACCCTCTGGTTCTACTTGAGTAGCTTCTTGATCTTCTTCTCCAGGCTCGAACCGCTCTGGCCCGAACTGCTCCGCTTGCCTTTCTTACCTTTCTTGCCGCCGCCTGACTTGCCCTTTGCCGCCTTCTTCAGTTCGTTCTCTAGTTTAGCCATATCTGTTTGCTCCCTTCTTTTGAATGTTTTGTGTCGCTACCCTCAAAAATGTTCTTTCAAACTTTCAGGTTAGAAAACCTAGAGAGTAAGCCAAAGCGAGTAGGATGCTGGCTATTATCATCGCCAGCAGGGTGCGAAGCCAGATGCGTTTTAGCATCTTAGCCCCGCTCCTCTACTGTCGGCGTGTCGTCGACTACTCTACGCTCCGAAGACGTTCGTGCTGATCACGTCGTAGACCAGCAGGATAGAGAACGTAACGAAGAAGATAGCGATGAGGATCATGATCGGCACGCGCCACCCCTTGAGTTTGGCGACCTCCGGCAAGGCCCGGCGGTTGAGCACTATCAACATAACCGAGTACAGGGCCATAACGACGCCACCACCCGCCGAGGCGATGATGAGCATGACGATCGGCTGCGTCAGGCCGCTGAGGAGGATAGTGGAACCAGCGACGATCAAAATCCAGATAACGGCGATGTAGATCTTGCTCTCGCTCCAGAACTGGCTGTCGCGGAGGCCAGTGGTGATCTTGAGTGTGTCGGCGGTGATGCGGGCCGTGTAGTCCATGATGCCGACGTTGGTCGAGAAGAGCACCAGGATACCGGAGACCAGGAAGAACGTCCCGAACCAGTCACCGATGTTGCTGCTGAGAGCCGCCGCCTCGCGCTGCACGAACGAGATGTCGTTGGTCGAGTTCTCTTCGACACCCAGAGTGGAGAACAACAGTACCGAGAGGCCCACGAGCGTGAGCATGCCGATGACGTAGAAGGTGAAGAACTGCTCCTGGTTGGCGACCTTCCACCAGCCCTTCCAGCGGCGGTTGTTCTCCTCCGTATTCGGGAACATGTAGCCGATGGATGGTGCGGCGACTTCCTCGCCGGTTACCGGAGAGACGATGTTCGGGATGTTCTGTCCCATCCCCATGCCCTTATCCCGAATGTAGTTGCTCTGGCACAGGTTGTTCGCGCCACCCGCTCCAGCGAAGGCCACGGCACCCAGGAGCGATGCTACCCCGAGTTGTCCGAAGTAGCTGGGCAGATTCGCCGCCCCGCTTGGAGCCTCAGTGACAACGCCCGTCCAGGCCGACAGGTCCGTAGCGATAACCACGGCTACCACCATGAACACCATGATGAAAGCCACGATAATGCCCTGTACCTTCTCCAGAGTCTGGTAGATGACCGGCGAGGCCGTTACCGCGAGGCCGATGGAGATCAGCATGATGACCGCTATGATGGCGATGGCCCCTTCACCTATAGGGAAGACGTAGGTGACCCGCGTGGCCGAGCCGGTCGCCCACCCGGGCCAGGCGTTCGGTAAGATCGCACCTAGCGCAAAGATGATCCCCCACGGTTTCCAAATTCTCGCGAAGCCCGTGACCGCCGTCTCGCCCGTTGCCAGGGTGTAACGCTCTATCTCCATGTTGAGGAAGTACTGCATCGTGAATCCAACGATAGCGAGCCACAGCAACCCGATACCAACCACCGAGGTGATGTACGGCCACAAGATAAGCTCACCCGACCCGAGCGCAGTAGCGAGAATGATGATGCTCGCTCCCAGATACTTCGTCACCGACTCGGGCTCCGGCAAGTCCCGGTATTCGACCGCTGGTAAGTATTTACTTGGCAACTCGGTGGCTAGATCGCCCCGTTGCTCGGTTACTTCCGCCATGCGCTACTCCTCCTAAGGTTTGTCTTCATGGCACAACTAATGCCCAACTCTAAATGTGTACGAGATCCCGGCTCCGGATCACCCCCCGTCAACCTGCGCACGGAGACGGAGGCAGCTAACTAAATTTCCCTGTCTCTGCAATCGCGCGAACGACATCTTCGGGTTCTCAATCGAACCCGCTCCCGGAATGCTCCGTAGAGCGCCGTTTCTCGAACACTTTTTCATTCCCCGCCCGCAGTATAGACATGCTTCAAACTGTGCGTCAAATGACAGAGAACGAAATCGGATGGAAAGAATTGGATTTCTCTGGCGCGAAAGTTCGGCCAATGTTACTTTGAACCGTTATAGATATCCGACGACTGGGGTGGCGGTGAACGGTGGAAACGGAGATCGGAGGATTCCGGTGGAGAGGCGGGGTGAGATCCGCCGCCTACTGAGTCGTCGGGGGGCGGCTTCGATTTCGGAGATCTCAGCGGAGCTTGGTGTCTCGGCTTCTACTGTGCGTAGGGATTTGGACGAGCTAGACCGGGAAGGAGATGTTCGCCGCTCGCACGGTGGGGCGACGACCGTCGAACGAACCGCTTTCGAGTTTCGCTTCGAGGATCGCCGCCGTCACAACTCAAGCGAGAAGAACCGTATTGGAGAGTACGCCGCCGGTCTCCTGGAGGTTGGGCAGAGCGTCATCTTCGACTCCTCCACCACGGTGCTCGCAGCTGCCGAGGCGCTCGGGCGACGACCTGTGGAGATCACCGGCATCACCAACGACGTTGGGACTGCTCGTGTCCTGGCCGAAGTACCCAGTGTGAACGTCGTCATGCCGGGAGGCAATATCCGTCACGGCTCCTTCACCCTGCTCGGCGCCCATACGCAGGTCTTTCTGGAGAGCTTGCACGCCGATGTCGCGCTCATGGGCATACATGCGATCTCGGGCGACGTGCTGAGCGAATCCAGCCTCGAACTCGTCGAAGCCAAACGAGCCATGATGCGAGCCGCCCGGCGCGTAATATTGCTGGCCGATAGGAGCAAATTCCGCCCCCCAGCGTTCTTTGAGGTAGCGCGACTGGACGAAGTCGACGACATCGTAACCGAAGGAGAAATAACGCCGGATGCCTTGAAAGCCGTGAGTGCGCTGGACGGCTTGAGGGTACACCTGGCGGAAAGTTGATCCTCGATAACTAGCGCATAGGAGGCAGCGTGACGGAGAACACGACAGAGTCCAGAGGTCTCGGCAGGATGAACGGCAAGTCCGTAGTAGTGACGGGGGCGGCAAAAGGCATAGGACGGGCGACCGCCGAACTATTCGCCCGCGAAGGTGCTCGTCTTGTCGTAAACGACGTGGACGAGTCCGGTTTGGAAGATCTGCAAAAGCAATTAGCGGGCGATGGGGTAGAAGTCCAGTCAGTTGTGGGGGATGTCTCGGTGGTGGAGGATGCCCGCAGAATCATTGGCGCGGCTGTGGAGGGTTTCGGGGAGATAGATGTTCTCGTCGCCAACGCGGGGGTTATTCCTTTGAACAACATCGTGGACGCAACGGTTGAGGATTGGGATCACGTAATGGCCGTGGATGGACGCGGCATGTTCCTGACCTGCAAGTTCGCCATCGAAGCCATGCTCCAATCGGGTGGCGGCTCCATCGTCTGCCTCTCGTCCATCTCCGGGCTCGCGGGTCAGAAAGAACAAAGCACCTATGGTCCGGCCAAGTTTGTGGCCTCCGGTATCACCAAGCATCTCGCGGTTGAATGGGCGGATCAGGGCATCCGGGTAAACGCCGTCGCCCCCGGCACCATCACCACCGAAGCCGTGGCCGAACTGCCGGAGGAATACAAAGCTCCGATGAAGGAAGCTCATCCGATAGGAAGGCTCGGAGATCCGACCGAAGTAGCGAACGCCATACTGTTCCTGGCTTCCGACGAGGCTTCTTTTATTACCGGTGCGATCCTGCCGGTGGACGGAGGCTATCTCGCTCAATAGGCTGAAAGCATGAGGATAGCCGTACTAGCCGACGACCTGACCGGCGCTGCAGACACAGGCGTCCAACTCGTGCGGGCCGGATACCGAACCGCCGTGATCTTCAGGGACGAGCCAATACCGGAAGGTTTCGACGCCGTAGTGATCGACACCGACACCCGCACTCAACAGGCTCGTCAAGCTGTAAAGCGAGTCTCCGAAGCTGCGAGAGAAGTCCGTGGCGTGGAGATCATCTACAAGAAACTCGACTCAACCCTGCGAGGTTCAATCGCCGCTGAAATATCCGTCACCCTCGAAGCGACCCATCTCGACCGGGCTATCGTCGCGCCTGCGTTCCCCGGGGCCGGACGAACAACCGTGAACGGCGTTCAGTTGGTCCACGGTGTCCCCGTCCACGAGACCGAGATGCGAAACGACCCTCGAACTCCTGTCGTTGAGGGACACGTCCCGACCTTGCTGCGCGAGACGCTCTCTTCCTTAGGAACCCTAAATCTGGAAGAGTTGGAAGACCCAGAAATCGTCCGGCGCGAGTTGGAGGAGAGCGCGTGCGTGGTCGTGGATGCGAAGCGAGATACGGACCTCGAAACTCTGGTGCGGGCGGTCCCGGAGCCGTCGGAAGTTTTATGGGTGGGTTCGGCGGGACTTGCTGGCGCGTTAGGAGTTGTGTATCCAGGTCCGGGCGTGGAGGAGTCCGGGTCTGAGGCGCATTCTGCCAATCGCGTGCTCGTCGTTATTGGAAGCGTGAGTGGCGTGGCTAGGGGGCAGTTGCGGTGCTTGACCGAGGAGTATGGAGAAGTCGCATATTCTATCCGGGCGGACAGTGTTGATGCGGTGAAAGAAGCTGTCGAAGAGGCGCGTCGGGCGTTGGACGAGGGACCGTGTGCGGTGCTGCATTCGCCGGAAGAGCGCGGCGAAAAGGGTTCCTCCGGCAAGTTCGTGAAGGCTCTGACGGAGGCGGTGGAGATTCTGGCGCAGGATGATGCTTTCGACGCGCTGGTACTCACGGGAGGTTCTACGGCGATGGGTGTTTCGCGGGTTCTGGGAGCATCGGGTATAAGGTTGGATGGTGAGGTGGAGGCAGGCGTGCCGGTTGGAGCTATGATCGGGCCGCATCCTTGTCGCGTCGTTACGAAAGCGGGCGCGTTTGGCACGGAAGATACACTCGTACAAGCAGTAAAGATGCTGCTTCAGAGCGGAGAGGAACAGAATACATGACACCACCCGTTATAGCCGTCACGATGGGAGACCCGGCGGGTATAGGACCGGAAATCCTCGCGAAAGCCTTCGCCAAACCAGACTTTCACAAAGAGAATCGAACGATCGCAATAGGCGACGCGACAATTCTGGAGCGAGCCGCCAAACTCCTGGATCTCGACCTAACTATCAACGCCATTGACGAACCGGAGGAGGCCGCCTTCGAGACCGGCACAGCGGACGTGCTCTCCATCACCGACCTCCCCGAAGACTTGCCTCTCGGTGAGTTGGACGAGCGAGCGGGCGATGCCGCATTTCGCTATGTCGAGAAGGCGATAGAGCTTGCGAGTGCCGGTCGTGTCGCCGCCATAGCCACCGCGCCGCTCAACAAAGAGGCCATGCACCTGGCCGGACACAAATATCCAGGACATACCGAGATACTCGCCGAACTGACCGGCACCAAGAACTACGCCATGATGCTCGTAACCGACGAGCTGAAGGTCATTCACGTCAGCACCCACGTCTCGTTGCGCGAGGCCATAGAACGCGCCCAACCGGAGCGGGAGTTAGCGGTCATTCGGCTGGCGCATGAATCGTTGCAGAAGCTGGGGGTCGAGAATCCGAGGGTTGCGGTAGCTGGGATCAACCCGCACGCTGGCGAGAATGGGCTCTTTGGAG
>JBGTDE010000115.1:0-11235 GCA_041748475.1 Rubrobacteraceae bacterium
ACGTCGATGTAGCCAATACCCTGGCCCATGAGCTCGCGAAGCTCGACAAACTCTAACCTGTCATTTAAAAATGGTGCCGCTCCGTATTGGTTTACGATGAACAGTTTTGGCGGAGCATTAGCAGAGCATCACAAAGTTAGAGTAGTCGGAGGCTACTCACGGAGGTGGAGGTTGCACGTGGCGGGGAGATGTCTGCAAGAGTACCCAGGAGCACGCCGCAAGGCACGTCGCAATGCACATCACTTGCGCAAAGATAAGGGCAACCCAATTGTCTCTCACGATGTCACGGATGAGCTACCGTACCTTTAGTCCTGTGCGTCCTGTATCGCCTGCCACACGCGCATCGGGGAAGCCGGCATGTCTACGTGCGTAACCCCGAGCGGCTCCAGTGCATCTATCACAGCGTTGACGACCGCCGGAGACGAACCTATTGCCCCCGACTCTCCAATGCCTTTAACTCCGAGCGGATTGGTGGGCGAAGGGGTAACGGTCTGTTCCAGGGTCATGTTCGGAATTTCAGGGGCACCCGGGATCATGTAGTCGGCCATTGAGCCCGTCAGTAGTGTACCGGCGTCATCGTACACCGCCCCCTCGTAGAGAGCCTGGCCGATACCTTGGGCTATTCCACCATGCAACTGCCCGTTCAGTATCTCGGGGTTTACTACCGGACCGCAATCGTCCACGGCGACATAGTTGACGATCTCCGTCTTGCCAGTCTCTATGTCCACCTCGACTACACAGATATGAGTCCCGAATGGCCAAGTGAAATTGGGCGGGTCGAAAACAGACTGTTCGTTCAAACCAGGTTCCATACCCTCCGGCAGGTCGTCCGCCAGAAGCGCCTTGCCCGCTACCTCCTGAATGCTAACGCTCTGTTCCGGCGAGCCAGCTACGCTGAACGAACCGCCCTCGAACTCCATATCCGCTTCGGACGCCTCAAGCAGATGGGCCGCTATCTTCTTACCCTTCTCGACCACTTTTTCGCATGCAAGATGAACCGCCACACCACCCACGGCCAGGCTCCTCGATCCGTAAGTGTCGCGGCCCATTGGGGCGACCGCGGTATCTCCGTGCAACACCTCTACATCGTCCGGGGAGACGCCGAGCGCGTCGGCGGTGATCTGGGCCCACGAGGTCTCGTGTCCCTGTCCGTGCGGCGAGGTGCCGGTAACGACCTCGACGGTCCCGGCGGAGGTAAATCGGACGTTGGATGCCTCCCATCCACCACTCTGCAGACGCACACCGGCGGCGACCTTCGACGGAGAAAGTCCTCCGCTCTCCGTGAAGTTGCCTATGCCTATGCCAAGCAGCTTTATGTCTCCGGCGTCCCGCCGACGGCGCTGTTCGTCGCGCACCCCTTCGTAGTCCACTAGCTCTAGTGCCCGGCGCATGCATGTTTCGTAGTCTCCGGAGTCGTACATTACGCCGGCCGGATTAATGGTCGGCTCGTCGAAGGGAGGCATGAGATTCTTGAGACGTAGCTCCGCCGGGTCCATCTCCAGCTTGCGGGCGAGAGCGTCCATGATCCGCTCGTGGGCGTAAGCCGCCTCCGAACGTCCGGCCCCGCGATAGGCGTCGGTAGGGGTGAGGTTCGTGAATACGCCCGTACATTCGAAGGAGTACGCGTCGAAGGCGTAGAGACCAGGATAAGTGAAAGACCCGAAGATGGCGATGCCGGGGGTGAGGAGCTGGAGATAGGCTCCCATGTCGGCCAGGAGCTTTACCTTCATGCCCAGGATCTTGCCTTCTTTGGTCGCGGCCAGTTCCATAAACTGCACCTGTCCACGCCCGTGTGTAGTAGACAGGTGGTTCTCCGAGCGGTCCTCGACCCACTTTACCGGCGTGCCGAGCCGGCGGCAGAGCGCCAGGGCGAGTGCCTCCTCACCGTAGACGTTCAGTTTCGAGCCGAAGCCGCCGCCAACATCCGGAGCTACCACCCGGATCTTATGCTGCGGCGTTCCGCACACAGCGGAGAGTATCTCTTTTACGAAGTGCGGTACCTGGGTCGAGGTGTATACGACAAAAGACCCTTCGCGCCCCGTCTCCTGCGTCACCACGGTCGCCCGGGGCTCGATGGCACTCGGTATGAGGCGCTGCTGGACGTAACGCTCCCTGACTACCACATCCGCCTTCTCGAAAGCTTCATCCACGTCTCCGGTACGGAGGGGCCACACGTAGCACTCGTTGGTCCCGAATTCTTCGTGTGCCAGCGGGGAGCCTTCCTCCAGGGCGGCTTCCACGTCCACGACCACGTCGAGTGGATCGTAGTCCACCTCGATGTACTCCAGGGCGTCCCGGGCTTTGTAGCGGTCGGTCGCTAGGACCACGGCTACGGCTTCGCCCATGTGGTTCACTTCGTCTTTGGCTAGAGGCCAGTGGTCCGGTATCTTGATGTCTTCCGTAACCGGCCAGCCGCAGGGGATACCAATTGTCCACTCTTCGGCAAGGTCTTCGCCGGTAAAAGCCGCCACGACCCCGGGCTGATCCAGGGCCGCCGAAACGTCGATTTTCGTAATCTTCGCGTGGGCCAGCGGGCTGCGCAGTACGGTCATGTGCAACATCCCAGCCACCTTGATGTTGTCGGTGAAGCTGGCCCTTCCGGTGAGCAGTGTCGGGTCCTCCTTGCGCGGTAAGCTACTCCCCATGTACCGCTTGGCTGTCTCGGTCATGCTACGTTCTCCTCTCTTTGAAGGCTCGTCCGACGATCGACGGTATCCTACTGCGGTTCTTCGGAGAGTGGCGGTGCGCTCTCCGGTGGTTTACGCGGGCTCGCCTCCCGCTCGTAAGCGTAAGCCAGCCGCAAGAGTTCGGCTTCGCCATACGGTTTTCCTAGGAGCTCGAAACCAACCGGCGCATTCCCTTCCGCGAACCCTGCTGGCAACGAGATGGATGGAAGGTCCGATTGGGCCGCTATGAGCGCGTTGGTGGGGAAGGTGAGCACGGTCCATTTCCAATCGTCGAGCTCTTTTCTAGTTGGCGGTAGAACCTGCGAGTTCGGGAACAGAAGCGCGTCGAGATTCCACGAGGCCATGACATCTAGGATTGCCCGACGGAATTGCTCTCTAGCCGCGAGTCCCCTAAAGTAGTTGGGATCTTCTTCTGGATCCACCGGCGCTTCCTCCTGTATCGCTGTAAAGAGGTCGAGACGCGGGTGAAACTGCTCCGACGCATACAGCTTTTCTATCGTGTGGCCCCCCGGCCTCTCTGACAGGAATTTATCTATGTCGAACCTCGACTGCGAAAGGTACAAGGAAGTGGCCCCAATGTAATCCTGCAGGTCGGGCACGCTGACAGGGTCCACTATCTCCGCCCCAGCTTCTCGCATAGCCCCGATAGCACTCTCTATGACCCCGTTGACCTGACCGGAATCCGGGTCGTCGTTCGGCCCGAAAACTTCCCGCAGGACACCTATTCGGGCTCCGATCAGGCTGCTATGGGCCAAGCCTTGCGCGTAGCTTCCGGCTTCTCTAGCGAGTTGGGCGACTGAAGTAAATGGGTCGTCGGGATCGTACCCAACGAGTACATCCAAGAGCGTCGCGGCGTCTTTAACGGTACGGGTCATCGGACCGGCGGTGTCCTGGAAGACTACGAGCGGGGACATGCCCTTGCGGCTTATGAGTCCGGTGGTGACCCTGACGCCAACCAGGTTATCGAACGAGGCTGGGACGCGTATAGAACCCCCTGTGTCCTCTCCTATTCCGACTGCCCCGAGGTTCGCCGCTATCGCCGCTCCTGTCCCACTGCTGGAGCCTCCGGGGTCCCGGTCCAGAGCGTACGGGTTTTTAGTTACGCCACCGGCGGAGGAATAGGCGAACCAGGATGTGGCGAAGTCCGGCAGGTTCGTCTTCGCGAGTATAATCCCGCCGGCCTCTTTGAGCTTCTTTACGGCGGTTGCGTCCTCTTGCGGGGTGTAGTCCTCGAAAGCAATAGAACCGAACGTCGTGCGGATGCCGGCGGTCTCCGCCTGGTCCTTGACCAGCACCGGGATGCCGTGAAGCGGCCCGGCCAGCTCTCCGGACTGTTCAAACGAGCGGTCGATCTCTTCCGCTTCCTCCAACACATTCGGGTTTATAGTGATGATCGAGTTGAGCTCCGGGCCGCTCTTGTCATAGGCTTCTATACGCGCCAGATACAACTCGACGAGTCGTCGGCAGGTTAATTCCTCCGACCGAAACGCGGAATGAATGTCCTCTATCGTAGCTTCTTCCAGATGGAAGGACTGGTTAGACAATGTCGGCTCCTATCCCATTTGCTTGTCAGGCGGCTGGATGATCCGCGGATTTACTCCAGTTCCACCAAGTCCTGTCCCGCGCTCACCGCTTCCTCGTCCTCTACCAGAACCTTTGAAACCTTGCCGTCTTCTTCGGCTTTGATCTCGTGAAACGACTTCATCACTTCGATCAACCCGACGGTATCTCCCGCCGAAACGCTATCGCCTTCTTCGACGTAGGTGTCGCTCTCCGGGTCGGGTCGACGGTAGAAAGTGCCGGGCATCGGGGCTTTTACGGTCTTTTCAGCCAACTCTAGTCCTCCTTCAGGAAATCTTCTCTTGCGCCCGTCCGAGCGGACGGATCTCAATGTCGTTCTCGTTCAACTTGCGGGCTATGGCCTCGGCCAGCTTCACGGCTCCCGGCGTGTCGCCGTGGACGCACACCGAGTCGCAGATCATGTCTACTTCTTTGCCGCTGTCGGCGACGACCTTACCCTCCGTGACGGCCCGAACGACCCGGTCGCCAACCTCCTCAGGCTCTAGCTCCTCTGTGACGGCGCGGGTAAAGATGATCTGGCCCTCGTCATCGTAGCCACGGTCGGCAAAGAACTCGCCTACGACTGGCTGATCCATCTCCTTCGCCAGATTGTAGGTAACAGATGCTTGCATACAGAAGAGGAACAGTCCCGGATCTACCTTCTGTATCGCCTCGATGATGGCGCGTGATAGCTCTTCGTCTTTTGCGGCGACCATGTAAAGGGCGCCATGAGGCTTCACATGCTGGACTTCCATGTCGTAGTAGCGGGCGAACTCTCGCAGGGCACCGAGCTGGTAGATCAGCTCGTCGTGAATCTCCTCGGGCGGCATGTCTATCTCACGTCGGCCGAAACCGACCAGATCCCGATAACCCGAGTGAACGCCGACCGCGACGCCGTGCTCCTTCGCCAGCCGCACGGTCTCGCGCATGACGTGCGGATCCCCGGCGTGAAAGCCGCCCGCGACGTTGGCCGAAGAGATATAGTTCATCATCTCCGCGTCGTGGCCCATCGTGTGGGAACCGAAGCTCTCGCCCATGTCGCAGTTAAGGTCTATGCGCATTGTCGCTTCCCTTCGGTCGGCTTTTAGCTTAGCGTTTCCTTTATCTCTTTCATTTGTCGCCGCCGCTGGGCACGGGCTTCCATCGCTTCTTCCAGGTCTACGGAGCGGAAGTGGGTCTTGTCGTTGGTTTTTGTCTGGGCGAGGGTGTCTCGGTCTACGCTTATGACGGTGCCAATGGTGGCGTAGCCGCCGCCGGTTACTGCGTCGTTGTTGAGCACGATCGGTTCTACGCCGCCGGGAACCTGGATGGAGCCTACTGGATAGCCGAAGTCCACGACGTTCGCCTGGTCCGCGCCGGCTCCCGCCGGCTGCTTCCGCTCGACGAACTCCAGCTCGCCGCCTCGGTAACGGTAGCCGATGCGATCCGCGTCTGGGGTTACGGTCCATTCGGTGTTGAGGAAAGTCTCCAGGCTCTCTTCGGTCAGCCGGTAGCTGGCGAGGCCGATGATCACGCGCAGCTCCGGCGCGTCACTGTAAGTTGGGATGTGATTGCTGTCTAACCGTTTTCCTACACGGTCAGATGCTCCATCCGAATCTCCGACCTTGAGCTCGTCGCCTTCTTGGAGGGCGCGGCCCTCAAATCCGCCGAGCCCGATCAGGGTGTACGTCGAGCGGCTGTGCATGAAGATAGGCACGTCTATCCCGCCGGCTATCGCCAGATACGACCGGGCGCCACCCTTGAGGTAATCGAAGGAGAGCACATCGCCCTCTTCTACCGCGAGCGTCTCCCACGTCGCGGCTTCTTCGCCATTTATCTTGGGTGGCAACTCCGCCCCGGTAATGGCGATGACGGCATCCTGAGTGAACTCAAGCTGGGGACCGAAGTACGTTATTTCCAGTCCCGCTGTGCCCTCTTCGTTGCCGACGAGGTAGTTGCCGACTTGGTAGGAGAACACGTCCATCGCCCCCGAGGGCGGCATCCCGATGTCGTACTGTCCGAAGCGCCCGGTGTCCTGGACGGTGGTGAGCAATCCCGGCTGTTTAATCCTAATCGCCATAGAGTACCCCCAGGATCTCCTTGTTGTAAGCATGTGGATCTTCCAGCGCCCGGTCCCCATAGAAGGTGAAATCTGCCTTGCGATACTCGAAAGTCCCATCCTCTACCGTGGATCGTATTTCGTCGTACTCTTCCCGATCCACGCCACGGTATTTGAAGATGTCGCCGGGTTTAGGGAAGACGATGCTTTCCTCGAAGTCCTTGAGACTTTGGCTAAGGTCCAGGACCGGTGCCGCGGCTGTTCCGAAGAGTTGGTACCCGCCCGCGCCCTGCACCGGGTAGACCACAGCGAATCCGCCACCGAAGCCGAACGCCCGCTCGGAGGTGAAGGTGCGGGGCCGGACGTACTTGGGAACCTCGATCTGCTCCTCCGGTGGGACTAGCTGGTAGCACCAGGGAAGGCCCGGCACAAAGCCGATCATGGTGACGAGCCACGGCGAGCCCAACAGAGCCTCGATAAAGTCCTCCTTCGTATCGTAGCCGTTGATGCGGGCGCCGTACTCCAGGTCGGTCGAATCTGGATCCTGGTGGTTATCTCGGAAGCGCATCAGAGTCTCGTGGGTCCAGGGGTCTTCGATCAGGACCGGTACGTCCACTATCCTTGTCTCGATCTCGAAGCCTTGAATGTCGCCGACCTCTTCGTCTATTTCCTTGAGGCGGGAGATCAAGTCATCCGGTCGCAATATGTCTGGGTCTATCCGGATCATGTACGAGGCGTTCGACGGGCAAATGTCCACGATGCCCTCGATGTTTTCTTCCTTTAGCCGGTTAGTTATCGCCATCGCCCGGAAGTTGATCTTGAGGCTCATCGCCTCGGCAAGCTCCACGAAGACGAACTCGTCACCACCGTAGCTGTACCGCGCCTCGGGAAGACCGGTGTCTAAGCTGCTCATGATCTCACTCGCGCCCCCTCTATCCAGCTTTTTCTAGTCCAACCGCTTCTCTGCAATAATACAAGTATCGTAATGGACGGTCAATAAGGGCTAAAGGATGTCCTCTAAAGTGCTGCGAGAGTAGCAGGGGAGCACTTGAACCTGGCGATGATGACCCCAGCGGACTTGATGACCGCCGTTACCGCGATGGCAGCCCAGATCGCCATCCCGCTATTCTCAGTACCTTTTACATTACAGGTCTTCGCGGATGTTCTGGCGAGCTTGCTGCTCATGCCGCGTTAGGGAGCATCGTCGATGGCGAGCCGGTATGCGCCGGTTACAAGGCCAGTCTCGCCATTTTCTCGGACTCCACCGTGGGGTACCTGATTTCATATCCAGTGGCCTTCGCTATCGCGGGACTCGCGGCGTATTCTGCGGCCATTGCTCTACGGCACTGGGCGCCGACTTTGAGCAGCATCATGGGAAGCGCGGCGCTTCTCGTGATCTACGTCTTCGGGTGAACCTGGCTTATGTCCGTCGCGCAGTTGTCGTTTTTGGTCGCTTTGGCGCAGGGCGTTCTGCCTTTTGCGGTGTTCGACCTGATCAAGGTGGAGCCCTCGCGTACGCAGCATGAATATCGAGCTTGAGGGTGTCATGATGTGCTGTGTTCAGAATCGGTAAGGAGGTTGTGAGATTATGTTAGAAAAAGTACTGGTCGCAAACCGGAGTGAGATCGCACTTCGAATCATCCGCGCTTGCCAGGAACTTGGAGTGCCGTCGGTGGCTGTCTACTCCGACGCAGACGCCGAAGCTCTTCACGTACGCAGCGCCGACGAGGCTGTCCATATCGGGCCACCGCCAGCCGGTAAGAGCTACCTAAACATAGAAGCCCTCATAAACGCCGCAAAGGAAACCGGTGCCGACGCTATTCATCCTGGATACGGGTTCCTAGCCGAGAATGCTTCGTTCGCGGCAGCCTGCGAGGAGGCAGGGCTCACATACGTCGGACCGTCCTCGGAGGCGATAGCGAAGATGGGCGACAAGTCCGCCGCCCGTCGGGTCGCCCAGAAAGCCGACGTACCGGTGGTGCCAGGCTCGGAAGAGATCGCTTCGGCTGATGAGGCCGTAGAAGCAGCGGAGGAGATCGGCTACCCGGTTATGGTCAAAGCCGCTGCCGGCGGCGGAGGTCGTGGCATCCGAGTAGCCGAAGACGAAGAGGAGCTGCGCAAAGCCGTTCAGGTGGCGAAGCAAGAGGCCGAGAAGGCCTTTGGGGATGGCTCTCTTTATCTTGAGAAACTGCTAGTAGGACCGCGCCATGTCGAAGTGCAGGTTATGGCCGACCATCACGGTAGTGCCATCCACCTCTACGAGCGCGAATGCTCCATGCAACGTCGTCGGCAGAAAGTGTTGGAGGAGGCTCCATCGCCCGGTATAAGCCCTGAGACCAGAGATAAGATGACCGCCGCCGCCGTACGTTTGACGAAAGAAGCCGGATACACTAACGCTGGGACGTTGGAGTTCCTGGTGGACGCGGAGGAAAACTTCTACTTCATCGAGATGAACACCCGGATACAGGTCGAGCATCCGGTGACAGAGATGCTGACGGGCGTGGATCTCGTGAAAGAGCAGATCCAAGTAGCTGCTGGAGAGCCTCTGAGCATTAAACAGGAGGACGTGCCGTTCGAGGGATGGGCGATGGAGTTCCGCATTAATGCCGAGGATCCCGACCAGGATTTCATGCCCTCGCCGGGCGAGGTAAGCGCGCTAGAGGTACCCGGCGGCCCAGGGGTACGAGTCGACTCGGCTATATACCAGGGGTATGAGATACCGCCGTTCTATGACTCGCTGGTCGGCAAGCTCATAGTCTGGTCCTTGACTCGAAAAGAGGCCATAGCCCGCGCCCGCCGCGCCCTTCGCGAGTACCGTATAGAAGGCGTCAAAACCACCATTCCGCTCCACCTCAGGCTTCTGGACGATGAGGCTTTCCGCTCCGGCGACTACCACACAGGCTATCTAGAGGAGTGGTTGAAAGAAGAGTAATTCATAGATGCGTTTGATGTCAGCCCAGTGTGCGGCGCTGAACTAGAGGAAAAGCGGGTGCGGAAGGTCTTCAGAGGCCACGATGTTTGTGGATTTGAGAAAACTAGCGACGGTGAGGGCTAGGAGCTTCCGCCAGGAGGCTACGGTCTGCGGCAAGGTCGGCCCTCCTTACGGTAGTGAAAACAACCCGGTGGAGATGCATGGGAGATTTTCGATGAGCGAACATACACGGCCTCGCGTGGTACACGCTTCGAGGAAGTCATCTCAGCCGGCAAGGTTATACGAGGCGAGACTCTGAAAGTCCTTGCAGCGAAGCTCGGAATCCCCTCCGACATGCTCGCTGAGACCGTAGCAGCGGCGAACCGCGTGCTCGACGGCAAGGAGCCGAATGCGTTCGGTCGACCCTCCTTCGCCAGCGGGGTGGTGGAACCGTCGTTCTATGGAATACATATCTGCGGAGCCCTGTTCCACACGCAGGGCGGACTAAAAGTCGATACGCATGCGCGAGGCCGAAGGTTACCTTGCTGGAAACGGTCTGCTATCCGCTCTGGGATTGGGGAAAATTGCAGCAGAGGCCTCGTTACGAGATTAGTAAGGAGCCAACTTTGGAGGAACCAACTCACATTCTAGATACCCGCGAAGACTACACGGAAATGGTGGAAAACCAGTACTTCGCCAATGTGGACGGCAAGAATATCGAAGCCGTGCTGAACTGCTTTCACCCCGACGCATTGTTCACCATACAGTCTGCGTTCTCTTTACACAAAGGACGAGACACTAACCTCAAGGCGATGTTCGAAAATCTGTTCGAGAAGCACTCGCGAATTGTGCACAAGGATTTCCGGCATGTACTGGACATAGATAATGAGTGCTGCGCCTCGCAATTCAGCGTCGAGAACGTCGCCAATGACGGAAGCAAGATTAGACTTAGCAATTGCAATTTCTTCTATTTCAAGGACGACAAAATCCAGCAGATCTTTGTCTACATGAGTGGTGGCATCAACACACTGGGATGAAGGTCTATGCCGACACTTCCGCCGTTCGCCCATAGAGAAAAGCGAGCTCACCGCCTCATTACGAAGACTACACAAGTACCTCTAAGGATCTGAGCGTAGATCCTGCGCACTCCCAGTCGAGCTTATCTGCGATCTCCGTGGCCGTGTAGCCCTGACTAGAGAGCAGGATGATCTTCGCTCGCCTCACCTTTCCGGCGGGCAGCTTTCTACTAGCCTCTCGAACCTGGCTTGTCTGAGGGCAGGCCGTATCACGGGCTGTCTTCGGCACTCGACCAATACTCGACCCTCAGTCCTGGAACGCGCTCGAACTCGCGGGTGTTGTTGGTGACGAGCGTTACGCCGAGGCTCAGGGCGTGGGCGGCGATCAAGGTGTCTAGCGGCCCGATGGGTGTGCCAGCTCTTTCCAGGGCAGCTCTGATCCGCCCGTAAGCCGCTGCGGCCTCCGGTCCCAAGGCGACTACCTCCAGAGGCAACAGAAAACCGCCGAGAGCGGCGCGGTTCTGAGTCGGCCTAGAACTCTTCTCGACACCGTAGGACAGATCCGCGATCGTAACCGAGGAGACACCGACCTCTCCAACCTCGTATCGCTCGAACCTGCGCAGAACCTCCGGCGGTCTCTTGCGGATGATGTGGATGCAAACATTAGTGTCCAGCAACCGCTTCAACTAATGGATACCCGCCTATACATCGCCCGATTCTTCCTGCGACGCCTCAATCGAACGGAGCCCCAGCGCGAATCTGTTCACCCGTCGGCTGCTCGCGATCCTCCATAAAGTCGTCCGAGAAGGATTCGAGGCTCTCGTACAGCGTCTCCCACGAGTCTTGACGAGGAAGCAGCATAACCGCATTCCCAACCTTCTTCACGAACACTTCCTCTCCCTCGAAGCGAAAGTTTTTCGGCAGTCTAACCGCCTGGCTCCTACCATTCATGAACAGCTTCGCAGTCTCCATTTTCACCTCCTGGATAGTATATACCACGAGTCTACATCATCTAGTTCATCC
>JBGTDE010000116.1:0-2267 GCA_041748475.1 Rubrobacteraceae bacterium
TACAGGAACGTCCGATCACGAGCCGTCAGATCACCGTGGGAGATGTTCCCATTGGTGGGGGGGCGCAGGTCGCCGTGCAGTCCATGACGAACACGATGACCTACGATGTCGAGGAGACGGTCCAGCAGGTCTACGACCTGAACGCCGCTGGAGCGGATCTCGTGCGCATCTCGGTGAACGGCTCGAAGGCTCTAAACGGTTTCCGGGAAATCGTGTGGCGGAGTCCTGTGCCCCTGATCGCCGACATCCACTTCGACTACCGTATGGCTCTCGGAGCCGCCGATGCCGGAGCGGCGTGCGTCCGCATAAATCCTGGCAACGTCGGCTCCGACGACCGCTACCGCCAGGTCATAGAAAAGTGCCAGGAGACCGGTGTCGCAATGCGCATCGGGGTCAACTCAGGTTCCGTGGAGAAAAAGTACTGGGACTTGCCGAAGGCCGAAGCTCTCGTGACCAGCGCGTTGCACAAGGTCGAGATCGCCGAGGAGATGGACTTCTTTAACTTCAAGGTCTCCCTGAAAGCCAGCCACGTCCCGGAGATGGTCGAGGCGAACCGCAAGTTCCGCGAGCACTCCGACGCTCCGCTGCATCTAGGCGTGACTGAAGCCGGAACCAAGCTCACCGGCTCCATAAAGAGCGCGGCGGCACTAGGCCAACTGCTGCCTTACGGTATCGGCGACACCATACGGATTTCGCTCGCCGAAGATCCGGTCGAGGAAATACCAGTCGCCTACAGCATCCTCTCGGCTCTGGATCTGCGGCATCGAGGCCCAAACGTCATCGCCTGCCCAAGCTGCGCCCGTACCCTCGGCTTCGACGTAATAGGAATGGCCTCCGAAGTCGAGAACAAGCTAAAGAACTTCGAGGACCACTTCACTGTCGCCGTTATGGGTTGCATCGTAAACGGTCCCGGTGAAGCCCGCGATGCCGATTACGGCGTAGCAGGCGGTAAAGACGATGGTGTCATCTTCTCCAAAGGCGAGCCGCTACGGAAAGTGGACCGCGACGACATCTTCAATGCTCTCTTCGAGGAGATAGAGAAAGACGGTCGCAAGTAGCTCCGCCGGTTTTCAGGCTTATGGCGCTTTGTGTTCAAGACGGACGTTGGATAGTTTGGGTATGGGGATGTGGCGGTGAGGCTGTTGATCTGACTCGGAGGTCTCGGGTAAGCACAGCAATGTCACATCGGCGCTTGACGAGCAGTGTTGTGGTTACGGCAAGCTGTTTGTAGACGAGCGCCTGATTCGATCAACGGGAAACCCCGCGCCGTGTCACGCGCTACGCAGCTACGAATCCATGCAGTCAGCGTTGGACCTCGTGTGCCAAGGCGATGGCCAGGAGCTTTGATTACTTGGAGTTGAAACAGTCGTTGGCGCACGGCTTGCGGCGGTCCTTGTAACCTACATCCTCTGGTGTAAAATGTTTAACGTTGTACGGGAGCAAGGGGTCCTAGCGGACTCGTTGCTTTTTTTATCGCTTGGAGAAGGTGAGAGATACGGCGCAACTGGAACGAATAGCGGCTGTAGTCGAGGGTTCGTTGCCCCCCGGCACGGAGCTTGTGGAGGCCCGCATGTCGGGTGGTCCGCTGCTTACGGTGCTCGTGGATCGGGAGGATGGACCAGTGGATCTCGAGTTCACCTCAAAGGTCGCGGGTAGTATATCTCCGGCTCTGGACGCCGAGGGATACGACGGGATGATCGAAGTCTCTTCGCCTGGTATCGAGCGGCCTCTGACCAGGCCGGATCACTTTCGGCGGTTCGTCGGCAGCGAGGCTAAGGTGAAGCTATCGGAGCCTTACGATGGACGCAAGAACTTCTCCGGTGTGATCGAGAGCGCAAGCGAGGATACTTTCAAACTACAACTCTCTGAAGGTGGAGAGGGCGTGGAGTTGCCGTACAGCTCCGTGGCTCGGGCTCACCTCAAGGAGGATATATAAGCACATGAATACAGCACTCATATCAGCACTTCACGACATAGAGAATGAGAAGGGCGTCACTTTCGAGGTAGTCAAGGGTGTCCTCGAAGAGTCGCTTCTGGCGGCCTACTTGCAACGCGAGGGCTCCGACGAGGACGCGCGGGTCGAGTTGGACGAGCAGACGGGCGACCTTCGCGTGATGAGGGACGATGAGGATATTACGCCTACGGACTTCACGCGCATAGCGGCCCAGACGATGCGGACGACGTTCTATCAGCGGTTGAACGAGGTCCACAACGAGCAGCTCCTCGAAGAGTACGGGGAGCGGATGGGCGATATCGTGACGGGTATC
>JBGTDE010000117.1:0-7276 GCA_041748475.1 Rubrobacteraceae bacterium
AGGCGACGGCCTTCGAGTTCCCGCAGACGATTGAGGTCGCGGTCTATTACAACTACTTCGGCTCCAAGGCCGCTGGCTACGCGAGCAGCACCCGAGCCGACGATACCGCCGCCAAGAATCACGACTCGCCCCGGACGTACGCCAGTTGCGCCGCCTAGCAGGATGCCTCGACCGCCAGCCGGACGTTGCAGGTAATGAGCCCCGATCTGAGGTGTCAATCGACCGGCGATCTCGCTCATTGGAGTCAGGATCGGGAGCTTCCCTCTATCGTCCCGAATGGTCTCCATCGCGAGCCCGACGCACCGGGCACGTAGAAGAGCCGCCGTCAACTCCGGGTTGATCGGCAATGACAGGAAGGCCAAGAGGATCAAACCCTCCTTCAAATACCCATACTCCTCCTCGATCGGTCCATATACCTTCGCTACCAACTCGGAATCCGCATATACCTGAGCCGCAGACTCCACAAGCCTCGCTCCGGCGGCCTCGTACTCGGCATCCGGGATGCTGGACCCTCCCCCTGCGCCTTGCTGCACAAATACACGATGACCAGCCCGCGTCAGCTCATGCACGGAATGCGGCGCGAGCGATACCCGACTCTCGCCGGGCGTGATCTCCGTGACGACCCCAATCCTCATGCCCTCTCCTCCAGACAGAGCGCAACCGCAGCCGCAGCCGCGTCAAAAAACACCGGATCTTCATTGTACAAACGTCCCATACTACGGAAGACTACCCCGAACCGCTCCTCTAATCCACGCGCATCGCGGTCCATCGGTATAAAGCTGTGCCGCGATGAAACTCCCGAAGGTTGCTCGATGCCGTTCGGAAGGGCTATCCGGCACCCCACGAGCGTCGCCTCCAGAGCCGCGAGCGTGTGGTGCGAAATCCCCTGATGTCGCGCCCGAGCGTCGGCATTCGATACCCGAGGCGCGAACACGGGCTCTGCCCCAAGCGATACGGAGGCGTTCGCCGATATAGCCGCCGACATACCACCGTGCGCGTGGGATGTAGATGTCCCGACGACTCCTGGGCCTATCCCGACCAAAACCACGTCCGCAACCGCCGCCGCCGCCAACAATCCCGAGTAAACATTGGCTGATTCGAGATCCCCCCCAAAACAACTCCCGCAAGAGACCACCGCATGCAAAAGCCCCAACTCTTTAAGCTCCTGACAAATCCGGCTGACCCCAACAGGCAAAGCACCACCCTCCTGCCAGACAAGCGCTACCCGAACACCGGGCCGCAGATCCGCGACCGCGCAACATGCCGGGGCGAGATGCGAGTGCAACGGCAGCACTACGACCGGAACATCTTCGAGTGTCGTCGCCTGCTGCGACTGAGAGACCGGAAACTGCAGCGGCGTGTATGGCAGCTTCATAAAATGGTCATTGTTGGTCGGGGATTCGCCTCCCGCTGTCGGCAACACGAAGGCTAGTCCCCCCGTGCCGAGACCCATCTCTATGCCAGCGGTGTTAGCTAACACGGTCTCTCCGGGGGTTGGAACATCTCCGAGCTCCGGGTATACGACGCCCGGATGTGTCTCCCCGGCCAATGGTCCATCCAGAAGATCCAACTCAACCCGACCATCCACGACTCCCTTTGAAACCACCCGACACTGACGTAGCACGACCTTCAGCATATTAGCTTTCAGAGCCCACAATCGTCCACGCAGGAAGCGAATGAACAAAGTCCGCCACACTCAAATCTCCTCCTACACCAACGCCCACGACTGCGTCCGGCGGCATCTTTCGACTCCAAGAAGGCGCAACTTCGACCCGGTGACCGCCGCTGCAGAGATCCCGCGCTACCTGTCTGACCACGCCTGGCGCAACCGTAAACGGGTGACTGACCCGAATCGTACGAACCTCCAGTACGGCATCAGACAAGGCCGCAAACTCCGTCAGGGTGCGTAGCGTCTCTTCGAGCAACCGTGAAAGCTCCCGTGGCTCGAAAGCAGTCACCTCGCCGGAGATTTCCCGGTGCGCGGCTTCCCGGTCTTCGGTCTCTGTGATGATGCGCCTATACTCCTCGCAAGTGATGGGCCGTATAGGGGCGATCTTCGGCATATCAGCGGGTTTTCGCCAAGTCAGAGTTGCGTGGAAGGTTGTGCGACCGGCTATTTTCGTTGTCACGAAGCCCGCTGGTTCGTCGGTAAGCAAGCCGACGGTTTTGCGGGCTGTCGCGAGTTTTGTCCGTGAGTGGACGACGTTCAGTGGGCCGCCCGCTCTTCGCTCACGGTTGTGGTCTCCTCGGGATCGTCGGCTTGTTTTGGATTGTCGCTATTTTCGCGGCAGACGCCTACGAAACCCTTGAAAAGTGGGTGCGGGCGGAGTGGCCGGCTCTTGAATTCCGGGTGGAATTGGCTGCCGATGAAGAAAGGATGATCCTTTAACTCCGCGATCTCCACTAGCCGACCATCCGGCGATGTGCCGGAGAAGATCATCCCGGCTTCGGTGAGGGTGTCCCGGTAGCCGTTGTTCACTTCGTAGCGGTGCCGGTGACGCTCGTCCACGATCTCCGACTCATAGACCTCCGAAGCTAAGGTGCCTGGTATGACCTTGCATGGGTAGCGTCCGAGGCGCATCGTGCCGCCCTTGTCCACGCCGACTTGATCCGCCATTATGTCGATCACCGGGTGAGGGGTTTCGCTCTCAAATTCCGTCGAGTTAGCCATTTCGAGCCCCGCCACGTTCCGGGCGAATTCGATCACCCCGATCTGCATCCCGAGACACAATCCGAGGTACGGGGTCCCAGTCTCCCGAGCATAACGAGCCGCCGAGATCTTCCCCTCAGTCCCTCGATGCCCGAATCCCGGCAAGACCAACACGCCATCGGCTCCCGCCAACAACTCCTCCGTCGTCGTCCGATCCGTGAGCGTCTCAGAGTCGACCCAGTCCAAAACGACCTTACATCCGTGATGTCCACCCGCGTGTCCGAGAGCCTCCACAACCGATAAGTAAGCGTCCTGAAGCTTTATGTACTTCCCGATAATGGCGATGTTCACCGTATCCTTAGCACCAAGGATACGAGCAACCAACTGACGCCATTCTTTGAGTTCCACCGGCGGCGCTGGCAATCCAAGTTTCTCAAGTACCAGGTCGTCCAAACCTTCGCCGTGCAGGCTCAGGGGGATGTCATAGAGGGTTGGGGCATTCTCGGCGGGGATCACGGAATCGAACTCCGTATCTCCGAAGAGCGCGATCTTCCTGCGGATTTCCTCGCTTATCGGACGATCCGCCCGACAGATAAGTACGTCGGGGCTTATCCCGATTTCACGCAGCCTCTGGGTGGAGTGCTGGGTCGGCTTTGTCTTTAGTTCTCCCGCCGCTTCGATATAGGGCACGTAGGAGACGTGGACGTAGATCACATTCTGCCGCCCAACATCGTTTCTGAACTGCCGGATCGCCTCCAGGAAAGGCAAACTCTCTATGTCGCCGACCGTACCGCCGATCTCGGTGATGACTATGTCCATCTCCTGCCCGAGACGACCTATGCGGCTCTTTATCTCGTTGGTGATGTGCGGGATGACCTGCACCGTCGCCCCGAGATAATCACCCCGCCGCTCACGACTTATGACCTCCCAGTAAACGCTTCCGGTAGTCACGTTCGAGAGCCTTCCCAGGTTCTCGTCCAGGAAACGCTCGTAATGGCCGAGGTCTAGATCCGTCTCCGCACCATCCTCGGTGACGTAGACCTCACCGTGTTGGTAAGGGTTCATCGTGCCAGGGTCGACGTTGATGTAAGGATCGAATTTCTGGAGCACAACCTTATATCCCCGGTTCTTCAGAAGCATTCCGAGCGCAGCCGCGCTGGTCCCCTTACCGAT
Source organism: Rubrobacteraceae bacterium (assembly GCA_041748475.1). Lineage (GTDB taxonomy): Bacteria > Actinomycetota > Rubrobacteria > Rubrobacterales > Rubrobacteraceae > JACDDK01. Next base: position 3,824 of record JBGTDE010000117.1, read on the forward strand.
GGACGAGACTACGCCGCCCGTAACGAAGATGTACTTCGTGTTATCGCTCATTAACTCTCCGTCCCCAAGCATCGAATCGCCGCAAAAAAGCTACCTCCTCTATAATTCTGGAGAACGAAAAGAACTCCGCCACAAGCGTGAGCCCGATAATCGCCACCAGAGAAAACCACCAGAAAATTCCGGGTCCGTGGAGCAGGATCAAAAACCCCATAACGCTACCCAAGATCGCCGCTCCCGCATCACCCAACATGATACGCCCTCTCAGGTCAAAATAAAATACCCCAAACAACCCACCAACTATCCCGGCGACCACAAACGCCCCACCTCCCACCGACAAAACCATCAATCCAACCACCGGAATCCCAATGAACTTCAAAGCTCTTCCCGGCCTGAGATCCAACAAATTCGCCAAATTCGCGCTCCCCGCCAAGATGATCCCCCCAACAACTGCCTCCCATCCAAACCCAATTTCACAAACCCCAACTACCAGAGCCCCTGCGCCAAGCACCGCGACTTTCACCAAACCAGTGGTCACACGCCCTCGCGCCAAAGCCCCAACATGACCCGAGAAACCCTTGTCACCCACCCCGCCCCAAAGATCGTCCACGAAGCCAACCACACCAGCCAATGCCACATAGACCAAAAAACAAGCGGCACCAACGTCCAGGCTCCCAACTCCCCCACCGACCATCCCGGACACTAACGTCAATAGTATTATAGGTAAAAAAAAGATTCCAATGGCGGTTGGTATGTTTTGGCCGGTGAAGTTTTGGCGTTTGGGGAGATACTGGTGGAATATGGTGAGGGTTGCGAGGGTTAGGATCGGGCCGAGGACCAACAGCGTTACCACGGGTGCCGGGTTCCCTTGAAGGCACGCACAATGTCGCGGCCCTGAAGAGCGCGGTGGGTGAAGCCAGCGAGAGATTTGCCAGTTGAGCGGTGCGTTAGCGGGATAGGGATTTCGCGAGGGACAATGCCCGCGGCCAGGAGGTCAAGGGTCATCCCTACTTCCGCACCGAAGCCTGGCGCGATGCCTCGTAGCGCGTCCAGAGCTGGTAAGAGGAGTGCGCGTTGACCAGAGAGCGGTTCGGCGAACTCGTGGCCGGTTCGGTGAGCAATGGCGCGTCGGGTCATGGATTTTACTAGGCCAAATCCTCCGCCCTGTGCTGGCGGAAAGACGGCTATGGATATAGGATTCCGTTCATCCAGGGTTGGGATCAGGGCTTCGAGTTTCGACGCGCTCGAACCGAGATCCGCATCGGCTAGCAAGATGACCCGTGGCGAATGAAGTCTCGCCTGCGAAAGACCAACACGCAAGGCGTTTCCTTTGCCGGACGGTTGTCCATTTTCCGCAGCTTGTACTAATTCCACGCTGGCTGATCGGGCAATTTTAGCAGTGGAATCATCGCTACCGTCGTCAACGACGATTATTTGGGTGAGGTTGGGTATCGAGTAGACCCCTTCCAGCACTTCCCGGAGGCGGGCTGCCTCGTTGTGCGCGGGAATCACAGCTACGACAGAGAGATTCATAGAAGGAGTGTAGCGTGTCAAGCGGCGACTCTCAGGCGATCAGAGTCAAGCTGACTATCTGAAATGCTGATTAACTGACAGGCTCTGCGATCAGCCAGGGTCCGTTGGAAATATTTCAGAGGCCGAATCTTTTGTGCCGTACGCGCCGTTAGATTCAGTGACGGCCAAGCGTATCAGTGCGGCGTGTCCGGCAGGACGGTCGGCATAGTCTACGGAAGGAACCCCGATGTCGAGGAAGAGTGGTATCTCGGTGCGTTCGGCGGTCGAGGGTTCGGCTGCTATCACTTTGATTCCGGCTTCGATCCAAGTCTCGAAGATGGTGGTCTCGGCGGTGTCGAGGCCGGTATCGTAGGCTTCTTTGTCCGGTGCGCCATCGCGACCACCGACAAAGACAATAACGTCCGGTGGCCCAGCGCCCTCTTCGCTTAATATATCCACGGCTTCGTCGATATAGAGAGATTCCGGATCGGCGTCCGGGCCGGTTACTTCGATGGGATCTGGTTCGTCCAGAGTAGTTAGCGAGATCGACTTGGCTCCCGCGTCGTCGAACGCGCTCTGCACGCTCTGGGTGGTATCCGCTTCAGCGAAGGGACCAGCCACTAGAGCCACGTTCAAGTTCGTGAGGGTATCGGAGATCATCACCTGCGACATCCGCTCGGCCACCGCTTGTTCCTCTTGGGCACGTTCCGTTAACGTGGCGATCTCCTGGTTTCGTTCGGCGATTTCCTTGTCTTGATCGTCGAGACGTTCGCGCACGTCTTGGATCTGGCCTCGCAAGCCCTGGGTGACCACGCCACCATCGGCCATTGCTACGCCGAGGAGTACGCCGACCGCAAGAGCCAGGAAGACGGAGATTAGCGAGATCAGATGGTAACGGAGATCCGGCACTAAATCCCCAGCAAGAGCTGTAGCTTGATCGCGAGCAACTCAAAAATCCCGGATAATTGCCGTGACGAATACACGATGGTCGAAACCACCGTCAGTCCCGTAAAGACCAAAGCCACAAGCTGCCAAACGGAAGCCTGGACTGGATAGAGCTTGGAGACACCCTTCGCATCCACCAATTTCGCCCCGACTTTCAAGCGGGTCAGGAAAGTGGATGAAGCTCCCTTGCGGCCTTTATCCAGGAACTCAACCAGACCCACGTGCGTGCCGACAGCCACGATCAACTCAGCCCCGCACTGCTCGGCGATCAGGATAGCTATATCCTCGGAGAGCCCCGGCGCGGCCAACGTGACAACATCCTTTATGCCGGCACTTTTCACGCGGTCGAGGCCGGGAGCGGAGCCGTTGGTGTAGGCATGAACCATTACGTGATCCGCCGCAACAAGAGCAGTATCGGTGACCGAATCCATATCGCCGAAGACCATGTGGGGCCGCGACCCGACTTCCAGAACCGCGTCAGCCCCGCCATCCACACCGATGATGAAGGGTTTGACTCCGCGTAGATACGGGCCTAGAGCGGCGAGATCCTGGCGGTAATCGTAGCCCCGAACTACTATGAGAACCTGTCGGCCCCGAATGCTCCGCCGAATAGTCGGTGGCACATCCAAAGTCGAGAACAGAATGTCCCGCTCTCGGCGCATAAACTCCACAGTATTCTGGGCGAAACTTTCGAGGGCGTCGCCTACGCCGTCCTGGTTCTCGCGAAGACGCAGCTCGGCGGCTTCAAAGGAGAGATGCTCTCCGGTGGCGGCCAAGTCTCCGTCAAGGTACACGCCGTCGCCGCGAACCTCGATCTCATCCCCCGTATTCACCCTCTCGAATACCTTCGAGCCGACACCGTCCAGGATATACACGCCAGCTCGCGCCAGGATAAACGGCCCGAGGTTCGGATAAAGGCCCGTCGAGGAGCCAGCCGCGTTCACTACGACGGTGACACCGGATTCGACTAGAGTTTCGGCTGTGACTCGGTCGAGATCC
>JBGTDE010000118.1:0-8232 GCA_041748475.1 Rubrobacteraceae bacterium
TCATGGACACCACAAAAGCCCGAACCGAACTTGGCTGGACGCCACAATACAGCGCCGAAGAGACCCTACTTGAGATGCTGGAAGGATTGCGAACAGGCGCGGGACTCGACACGCCGCCGCTCTCACCGGAGACCGGCGGACCATTTCGTATACGAGAGATCCTCACCGGAGTAGGAAGCAGGGAGCCATGAAAGCCGTAGTCTGGCACGGAAAAGAAGACGTTCGGGTCGACAACGTACCGGACCCAACCATCCAGGAACCCACCGACGCTATAGTTCGCATAACTTCCACTGCGGTGTGCGGATCGGACCTGCATCTGTACTCGAAACTATCCCCGATCATGCGCTCCGGTGATATTATCGGCCACGAGCCAATGGGTATCGTAGAGGAAGTCGGGCGGGACGTAGAGCACATAAAATCCGGCGACCGGGTTGTGATCCCATTCAACATATCCTGCGGTAGTTGCTTTTTCTGCGACATGGATCTCTACTCCCAGTGCGAAACTACCCAGGACACCGGAAAACTGGCCGAAGCCGCTAGCCTGCTCGGACGCGGTAAGGGCGCGAGCCTCTTCGGTTACACGCACGTCTACGGCGCGGTCCCCGGTGGACAGGCTGAGTACCTGCGAGTCCCGCAAGCCCACTTCGGTCCCATAAAAGTCCCCGAAGGCCCGCCGGACGAACGATTCCTGTACCTCTCCGACGTATTGCCGACCGCTTGGCAAGCCGTCGCCTACGCGGATACGCCAAAAGGCGGGACACTTGGAATCTGGGGTCTCGGTCCAATCGGGCAGATGTGCGCGAGGATAGCTATTCATCAGGGTGTCGAGCGCGTCATTGGTATCGACACGGTGCCGGAGCGGCTGTCTTTGGCGGCCAAGTACGGGGTCGAGACGGTAGATTTCAACGCTGTTGATCGGGTGCGGGACGTGGTCTTGGACATGACCGATGGACGGGGTGTGGACTCTGGTATCGACGCGGTTGGCATGGAGGCCGATGGTTCGGTGGTCGGGTCGATTCTGCAGGCGACGAAGTTGCAGTTGGATCGGGCGACGGCTTTGCGGGAGTGCATGGCTTCGTTGCGACGAGGCGGTACGCTCTCCATAAGCGGGGTCTATACCGGGCCGATCCAGGCTTTCCAACTCGGGGATCTCTTCGATATGCAGATTCAGGTTCGTATGGGACAGGCTAACGTTCGCCGTTGGGTGGATGAGATAATGCCGCTTCTAACCGATGAAGATCCGCTCGGAACGTCGGATTTCAAGACCCACGAGATGCCGCTCGAAGAAGCGCCGCGAGCTTACGATATGTTCCAGAATAAGCAAGACGGTGCGATCAAGTGCGTACTCAAGCCATGACACTCGTCTAACAGTCCCAACTATGCGTTAAAGTACCCGGCATGTCGATTCCCAAGAAACGTGCCGGGGGCGAGGACTCTGGAACCCGGCGGGCCGTCTACGCAGCCTTCTTCGCCAACCTCCTGATCGCGGTTTCCAAGTTCTTCGCAGGCTTTGTATCGGGTAGTGCCGCGCTTCTAGCGGAGGGCGCGCACTCGGTCGCCGACACTATCAACCAGGTATTTCTTCTGGTCAGCCTGCGTTCGGCCAGGGAAGCCCCAGACGAAGAGCATCTCTTCGGTCATGGCAAGGACCGGTTTTTCTGGTCGTTGTTGGTCGCGGTGGGACTCTTTGTGGCGGGCGCGGTGTTCTCGATCTACCAGGGTGTCTCCAAGATTATTGGTGGGGCCGGGGATCATGGCTCCTTCGCTATCGGATACATAGTTCTCGCAGCGGCGTTCGTTTTCGAGAGCGCCGCGCTCTTCGTCAGTCTGCGCGAATTCATGCTGGCGGCGAGGGAGAAGGGCGTCCCTTTCCGAGAACACTTCAGTACCACGCGCAACACAACCATGAAAGTCCCGCTCTACGAGGACTTCGCCGCGCTTCTGGGCATCATTCTCGCCGCTTCCGGGCTCTTGCTGACGCAGACTACCGGGAGCCACGTCTTCGACGGTGCGGCCTCCGTGGGGATCGGGTTCATACTCATCTTTGTGGCGTGGCGGCTCGGGACCGATTCGCGGCGGTTGCTGATCGGGGAATCCGTGACAGCTCAGGACCGGGAGAGGATCGAGAACGCTATGAGCTCTTTTCCCGAAATTACGGAGGTGCTTCGCCTGCTCACCATGCATCTAGGACCAAACGAGGTTCTGATGACCGCCGAGATCCACGTGAAGGACGGCCTCGACACCAACGAGATAGAAGCTCTACTCGACCGTGTCACTCGAAGAATCCGCTCCGAAGTCCCGGACGTAGTCCAAACTTTCATCGAGCTCCACCCCGAAGGCCGCGCCGGACACTCGGACTAAATCTTCAAGATCCTACCGGACATAGCAAGCAACGTTTCTTTGCGCCGCAACCTGGCGTACTCACTGAGAGCGGCCCCAACCGTAGCGGCCTTCGTACGCTCTCCAGAGAGCTGGACAGGCTCTTCCAGCAGTTGTGCATCAGTTTCAAGCGTAGTTCTTGGCATGAGACACAATGAGGACGATAGCTTACTATTCGTCGTGGAGACGTTTCGCTGCCAAAACCACACCGTCTTCGTCCGCATACAGGTAGTTTCCGGGTGCCCAGGTTACGCCACCGAATTCAACTAGAACGTCTCGTTCTCCTGCGCCGTTCTTCTTGCTCTTCAAAGGATGCGTCGATAGTGCCAGAACGCCGACTTCTATTTTCGCCAACTCTTTCGAGTCTCTGATGCAGCCGTTTACGACGATGCCCGCCAGTTCGCGAGTGGCAGCTATAGAAGCGAGTTTGTCGCCGAGCAAGGCACAACGCTTGGATCCACCGCCATCCACTACAAGGACGGTTCCTGGTGCTAGATTCTCCAGCGCCTCTCTGACCAGTACGTTGTCTTCGTGAACTTTGACCGTCGAGATAGGACCACTAAAGCTCGTCAGAGATCCGTAGGAGGTAAACATAGGCGTGCAGACGCTTACGCTCTCCGGGAATTCGTCGCAGAGGTCGGTTGTTTGGAAATTTGGACTCAATCCATCGACTCCGATACTGTTCGCCAGAAGGCGCCTCGCTCGCCGGACACGAATGGGATGTAGAGGGCGGCTCGATCCATGAGTCCGTCATAGCGTTCTTTTAGCGCAGGACCTACTTCGTCCGGGGCAGCTTCGAGGGCGAAGGCAGCTAGCATCTCGTCGGTTATTAGCGCGGGCATCTCACGCCACTTTTTCTCCCGCGCCATCGTGCCGAGGTCGTCGCCGACGTTCTCCCAGCCGTGGGCTTCGAGAACAGTTCGGTAGGTTGGGGTGGAGGCGTAGAAGGAGATCTGGGCTCTTATGCTCTCGCGACGCTCTGTCGTCTCTTCTTCGTTCTCGCCGGTTATGACGAAGACGCTGGTGGCTAACTCGACATCCTCGGACTTTCGGCTCGCACTCTCGGTTCCCTCGGATATGGCGGGTAGGATCGTACGCCGCAGGTACTCGGGGCTGTGGAAGGGATGCACGTGGAAGCCGTCGCAAGTCTCTCCGGCTAGCTGGGCGAGACGCTCGTTAACACCGGCTATGTAGATCGGGATTTCAGGATGTTCGATGGGCCCAGGGTTGAAGAATGGTGTCATCAGAGTGTGCTGATAAAACTCCCCCTCGAATTTCAAGCCGCCTTCGCTCTGGAACGATTCCCAGATGGCCCGCACGGCCAAGACGTACTCGCGGAGTCGGGCGGCTGGGCTGCTCCAGGGCATCGAGAAACGGCGAGTGATGTGGGCTTTTACCTGCGTCCCGAGACCGAGTATGAAGCGACCGTCGGAGAGGTCTTGCAGATCCCAGGCCGTTTGGGCTGTCTCCATCGGCGAGCGTGAGAAGGCTATGGCAACAGAGGTGCCTAGCTCCAGGTTCTCGGTGGTGTTGGCGGCTATGGCGAGCGGTAGGAAGGCGTCGTGCTTTGTCTCGCTGGTCCACAAGCCCGCGAAGCCTAACGACTCGGCGGCGCGGGTTGTTTCGTCCATATTCTTGAGGTATTTGCCCTCGGTTCCGAGTCCCGCGTCGAGCTTCATTAGCCCTCCTCGGGTAGAAGGATGAGTTTGCCAGTCGTGCGGCGGCCTTCGAGGTCTTCGTGGGCCTGACGGGCGTCCGACAGGGAGTACGCGCCGCCGATGCGAACGTCAAGGTTGCCCTGGCCGATCCAGGAGAACAGACTCTCGGCACGCCACAGCAACTCGTCCCTTGTGGCGGTGTATTGGCCTAGGGCGGGACGCGTGACGTAGAGGCCGCCCTTCTGGTTGAGGATCTGGAGGTCCAGGGGCGGAACCTGCCCGCTTGACCCACCGAACAACACCATGCAACCGCGGGGCCGCAGCACGTCCAGGCCACCATCGAAAGTGTCCTTGCCGACTGAATCGTAGACGACGTGGACGCCCTCGTTATCCGTCAGGCGGTTGGTCTCCGCTACGAAATCCTGCTCTCTGTACAGGATCACCTCGTCCGCTCCGGCTTCTTTGGCGAGCGCGGCTTTCTCCTCGGTACCGGCGGTTCCTATAACCCTGGCTCCGCGCATCTTCGCCATCTGGCACAGCAAAAGCCCAACCCCACCGGCGGCGGCATGGACGAGTGCTGTCTCGCCTTCCTTCAACTCGTAGGTGCTGTGAGAGAGGTAGTGGGCCGTCATGCCTTGAAGCATTATCGCGGCGGCCACGCGAGCTTCGACCATCGTTACGTTAAATGGGACCAGGCGGTCGACGGGGGCGATGATCTCCTCGGCGTATGCCCCTGGAATTCCCGCGAACGCCACGTAGTCACCGACAGAGAATTCCTCAACCCCTTCTCCGAGGGCTTCGATCTCACCGGCTCCTTCGAGGCCGAGCGTTCGGGGCACGTCGCCGGGATAGACACCGGTACGTTGGTAGACATCTATGAAGTTGACCCCCGAGGCGGCGAGTTTTACCCGCGCTTCGCCGGGACCCGGCTCCTGAATATCCACGTCCTCGTAGCTCAAGACTTCCGGGCCGCCGAACTCGTTTATACGGATGGCTTTCATGGTCGCTCCTCCTCGTGCGCCGCTTTCCCAACGTGCTTTGGACATTGTACCGGGGATTTACCGGTGGGCGGAGCGTTATCAGAGGCTTGTTGTTGTAAGATTGTTCATATGCAAGGTACCGTGATGGACAATCGCTACACTCTTAGTAACCGGATCGGCGGCGGCGGTATGGCCGAAGTCTATCTGGCCCGCGATGCCGTCCTCGAACGCGATGTGGCCGTTAAGATTCTGCGGGGACAGTTCTCCCACGACGACGAGTTCGTCGAACGATTCCGTCGCGAGGCTCGGAGTGCCGCGGCGCTCTCGCACCCGAATATCGTGCAGGTCTACGATCAGGGCCGGGCCGAAGACGGTACTTACTATATGGCTATAGAGTACGTCCCCGGTGGCACGCTCAAGGAGCGGATCGTGGAGCAGGGCGCCCTTGACCCCGCCGAAGCCGTCGGTATCGCCGGTAAGGTAGCCGAAGCACTCAGCGTAGCCCACGACCGGGGCATCATCCATCGAGACATAAAGCCTCAAAACGTCCTGATGACCCCAAGAGGCGAGGCGAAAGTGGCGGACTTCGGCATCGCACGAGCAGCTTCAGCAACCGTGGTGACCCAGACTAATCTCGTGCTGGGTACCGCAGGATACATGTCCCCGGAACAGGCTATCGGCGAGCGCGTGGAGCCGACGAGCGACCTGTACTCGCTTGGCGTCGTCCTGTACGAGATGCTTACGGGAAGCCTGCCCTACGAGGCCGATACGCCCATAGGTGTCGCGATGCAGCACATCAACGCGCCGCCTCAGAGTCCCCGCGACGCGAACCCCGAAGTGCCAGAGGATCTCGACGCAGTCACACTCCGATTGCTCTCGAAAGACCCAGCGGATCGTTACCCAAGCGCCGATGCCCTCGCCCGCGACCTGGAACGCATAAAAAACGGCCTTCCCGTATCCGCAGCCCCACGAGCTACGTCAGAGACCCGCGTGGCTCCAGTTGCCGCTCCCATTCAGCCAACCCGTTCCCGGCCAACCTCGGTTGGAAGAACCACCCGCCGCCGCAAGGGGCGTGGTCTAATGCCGGTGTTTTTCGCTCTCGTGGCGGGGCTGCTGTTGCTCACCGGTGTCGCCTGGGCTCTCTCTAGCGGGATGCTCGGAGGCGGGGGCAAGGAAGTCAAGGTTCCTGGCGTCGAAGGCAAACCGCTAGAAGAAGCCCGTGGAACTCTGGAGGGTAAAGGCTTTGAGGTCGGCGTTAAGCGCGAAGAGAGTTCCGTCGAACAAGACGGTATCGTACTGGGTCAATCGGTGGCGGGCGGCAAGACTGCAACCGAAGGCGACACAATAGATCTAACCGTGGGTAAGAAACCGGCTACGGTGGCGGTCCCGAATATCCCATATGAAGCAACTGAGGACAAGGCTCGCAGTCAGTTGGAAGATGCTGGATTGGAGCTAGGAGAGGTGAGCAAGGCTTACAGTAATGAATACGTTGTGGATGGAGTTGTGTCTCAGAACCCGCTTCCTGATGTTCAGGTGGATCCCGGTTCGACGGTCGACATCACCCTGAGCGCTGGACCCGCGCCAGCTCCGGAACCTATTCCGGAACCCACTACGGAACCCGAGCCATCGGTGCCTGTCGAGGAGACTCCCGCGCCCACTCAAGAAAGCGCTCCACAGAACGAAGAGCCCGCCCCGATCGAAGAGACCCCGCCCGTCGAGCAAGAGCCGTCGAAGACACCCAAGCAGCCGGAGCCCGCGCTTACGGAGGACCCGGGAAAAGAAGCCGCGAAAGAGGCTCGGCAGGAAGCTCGGGAGGCCGGTAAAGAGGCACAGGAAGATGCGGGCGACTAGAGTGAAGTAGTTCCTGCTTTCGGGGATTTTCGGTGATATAAAATATTCGGAAATTATCAGTATCGGAGTGTCAGGTGGTTGGGTTCGCCGGGTGCTCTGTTTTTGCGAAGAGGGAAGTATGGAACTAGCAACCGGTGCTCAGATGTTGTCCTCTTTCGCGGTGCTTATGTTGGCGGTCTTCGCTTTCGTTCAGGTGATGGAGCAGCGGGAGGCCCGCCGGGCTCAGGACAGTCCCCAAATTCTCGTGGACGTCAACTACAGCCAGCGAACCATGATCAACATAGTCGTCCGCAACATCGGACGGGGTGCGGCGAAGGATATAAATTTCGCCTTCTCGTCGCCCATCGAGAGTTCCGGTGGTCAGGTCGTTTCCGAGCTACCATACTTCAAGGATGGTATCGCGTTCCTCGCGCCGAACCAGGAGATCGCCTCGGTATGGGATACCTATGAGTCAGCCGTGTCCGTTCTCAAAGAGAAAGGTATAAAGAACGGAATCACGATCCGCGCCAAATACAAAGACCTGCGCGGAAAGACCTACAGTACGGAGTGGACGATCAACCCATTGTTGCTCGAAGGTAGCGGATACGCGGACCTGAAGGAATTCGAGGATCTCGTGCGCGCCGTGGAGAAGATGTCTATCGACCTGCGGGAGATAAAACACTCCATGCGCCGCCGGGAAGCCAACAACGCTACTCGGGAATTCGAGGACGAACCTCAGCCGCAACACTAGAGCGCGACTCTCAGGCTCTGATATATTTCGACGAGGATTTGGAGTCGATCAAAAGGGGTTGAGCGGTATGGCTACGGTGCGTGTGGTTGTCCTGGATATCCTCCGAGACCTCGGTATGTCAACTATTTTCGGAAACCCCGGCTCCACGGACTTACCACTCTTGAAGGACTTCCCGGATGACTTCCACTACGTCCTCGCTCTTCAAGAAGCTTCCGCCGTTGGCATGGCCGAAGGCTACGCGCAAGGTGCGGACAACGCCGCGTTCGTCAACTTGCACACCGCGCCCGGACTCGGCAATGCGATGGGCGCGATGGTCACCGCCTATCTCGACAAGACGCCGCTGATAGTTACCGCAGGACAGCAGGATCGGCGTCACATGGCGCTCGAACCACTGCTTTCCGGGAAGCTAGTGGATCTCGCGCAGCCCTATGTAAAACGTAGCTACGAACCGCCTCGCGCCGAGGACGTGCCGTTCGAGATACTCCGCGCCTACCACACCGCGATGCAGCACCCGAGAGGCCCGGTCTTTCTCTCCATCCCGATGGACGACTGGGATGCTGAAGTCGAGCCGCTAGCTCAGCGAAGCGTTGCCCATCGAGTTGCCCCGGACCCGGAAGCTCTGGCGAAGATGGCT
>JBGTDE010000119.1:0-2115 GCA_041748475.1 Rubrobacteraceae bacterium
GATGCCAGTCCGAGTACGGCACCATCGCCGACAACGTTCAAGATCTGATCCCGCGCCTTAGCCCCCCCATAGGACCGATACAGTTTCACCCGACCGTCGCGCATGAAATAAACCGCACCGGAAGGCTCGCCCTCCCGGTAGAGCGCAGTCCCAGCCCCAATCTCCAGAACCGCAGCCGAGATCGCAAGTTCCTGAAAGAACTGCTCGTCCAATCCGGCCAGAGACTCGAACTCTTTGAACCCTTCGAGCTTGGTCAGATGCTCTACAGCCCGGCACCGAGCACCCGGCAACCGCGCCCAGGAAGGCGGCGCAATCTCACCGTACATATGATGCATCTTTTCTGAACATAGATTCCACAAACCCTTTATACGCCACCAAGCGAGACTTTGCAGGATAGAAAGCGTCCAACCTCGCTATTACAGAGGATCCTACCTCGCATCAAGCACGAACGACCGGCGCGATGATGCGTAAACTAGACCCCCGTAGATAACTAAAAGGAGCGAACATGCAGGACAAGGTCATCGTGGTAACCGGCGCGAGCCAGGGACTCGGGAGAGCTCTGGCACTCGCCTTCGCGGAAGCGGGCGCGAAGCTCGTCGTAAATTCCCGCAGCGAAGAGAGCATCACCCCCATAGCCCAGGAAGCCCAAACTCTAGGTGCGGAAGTCCTGGCTGTCGCAGCGGACGTGTCCGACGGGGCGGATGCTCAGAGATTGATCGACGCGACGGTAGACCGCTTCGGTGGGATAGATGTGCTGATCAACAACGCCGGTGTGCTCGGGCCTCGCGTAGCTATCGCGGAGTATCCCGAGGATGAATGGCGGAAGGTGATCGACGCAAACCTTACCGGCCCTTACCTCGTCTCTCGCGCCGCCATCCCGCACCTCTCAGAGGGCGCGAGCATCATCAACCTCGTGAGCGGCGTGAGCGTCGAGGGTCGCCCGGAGTGGGGCGCGTACTCGGTTAGCAAATTCGGCATCGAAGGACTCACCCAGATACTCGCCGCCGAACTTCAAGATCGCAGCATCCGCGTAAACGCCGTGGATCCCGGCGGCATGAGGACCGACATGCGGGCCGCTGCCTACCCCGACGAAGACCCCCGGAGCCGGATCACACCCGAAGAGAACACCGCCGTCTTCCTCTACCTGGCCTCCGACGAGTCAAAGGACGTAACCGGCCAACGCTTCAAGGCCCAGGAGTTCGGCAAGAATTGAGGGGGGTACTCTGTCGAGCACTGAACGAGCATGGAGTGATGTCGATGGAAGTTCAGAAGGTGTTGTTTGGAGATAGTAGCGGGATATTCTTGAAAGCGGATCCTGCGGTTCGGAATTCGGCATTGGCCACACGACGCTCACACGAATGATCCTACGCCAACATTCAAGCGAGCCTTCAAAAGCTAGATCAAAACTACGCTTCCTTGTTCACCAGTTCGGCCTGGACTATCAGGCGTTTTGAGTAGTCAGGGAGGGTGCAGGTCTGGAGCGTGAGGACATTCTTGCCGGAGACCGGGCGGGTTACGGAGATGTCTGTGGGGCTTACCGTGATCTCCTTGAAGACTTCGTAGGTATATTTGGTTCCGTCGGCATCTTCGAGGAACATCTTGTCTCCGTCCTCAAGGTTGTCGAGGTCGAAGAAGGCTAGGAAGCTGTTGGTATTCGGGTAGCCGAGGCGGTGTCCAGCGATGTAGACGTTCGCCTCTTCCTGCCACGGATAGCCAGTACCTTCGAGGTGAATGGCGGTGTTCGAGTCGAGCGCGTCCGAGTCGTTGCCCTGAGCCTGCGGGATTTTCGCTCCCTCAACTCGGCTCATGGATGGGACGGTGAGCTTGAGGGTCTTGTCTTTGGGTCCGGCTACGTCGTTGGCGTTGCCTGAGTCCTGCTCAAGCTGTGGGACGTTGAAGCCGCCGGGGTTGGAGTCGTTTGTCGCCGGATTTTCAAGGCTCTGCCCGAAGAAGAAGGTGCCGATCAGAGCAACACCCGCCAGGACCATCAACAGACTGAGAACCCCGGATATTATTCCTTTTGTCCGAGATTTACCTTTTTTGCCGATAATAGCCTCCCGAAAATCTTCTCAAAACGTACGCCTAGATCGTAACACGAGCATCACCGTTGTCCCG
>JBGTDE010000120.1:0-4488 GCA_041748475.1 Rubrobacteraceae bacterium
ACTACCGGGTGGATGTGGACGACGTGGTCTTGATCCTGGGCGCGGGGCCGATTGGTTTATTTCATCTGCAACTCGCGCTGCTGGCCGGAGCGCGTACTGTGATCGTGAGCAACCGCTCCGAAGCCCGCCGAAACTTCGCCACGGAACTAGGCGCTCACGTAACCGTGGACCCTACAAGCGAAGACCTCTGGGAAGCGGTTGCGGATCACACAGACGGACTCGGGGTGGACGTGTCCGTCATCTGTGTTGGAAAGCCGCAACTCGTCAACGATGCTCTGCGGGTGACGCGAAAGGGTGGCCGAATCAACGTCTTTGCGGGGCTTGCGGGTGATGGATGGGCTGAGGTCGAAGCCAATCTGATCCACTACAACGAGCTTGTGGTTACCGGGGCATCGGATTCTCTGCGCCGCGACTACGAGACGGCGCTGCGCTTGATCGAATCAGGGAGCATCGACGCGAAACGCATGGTCACACACCGTTTCCCGCTGCGTGAGACCGAGAAGGCTATCGAGACCTCCGCTGCTGGCGAGGGGATAAAGGTGGCGGTGATGTCGGGGGAGTGAAGTGTCACGCGCAAAGGCGATGCTGGTCAGCAAAGAAAGGACTCGAACGTGAAGAGAGTAATTCTGAACGATCCCAAGACGTTTAAGGATGAGATGGTCGAAGGCTTTCTTGCGGCAAACAGCCGATACGTCAAGCGCGTGCCGGATGCGTCGGGGGTTATGGCCGTTGGCGCACCCGTCCAGGGGAAGGTCTCTATCTTGATCGGGGGCGGTTCTGGACACTATCCAGCGTTCTGTGGCGTGGTGGGGCAAGGATTCGCGGACGGAGCGGTGATCGGGGACATCTTCACCAGCCCTTCGGGCGAACAAGCCTACCGCTGCATGAAGGCTTTGGATGGCGGAGCCGGTCTACTCATGTCCTATGGTAACTACTCCGGCGATGTCCTGAACTTCGACGCGGCCCAGGCTCGCTGCCGGGACGAAGGTATGGATGTCCGCACCGTAATAGTCACCGACGACGTAGCCTCTGCGCCCAAAGGCCAGGAACAAGAGCGGCGCGGTGTCGCCGGTGATCACTACGTCTTCAAGGTAGCTGGAGCGAGTGCCGCCCGGGGTGACGATCTTGACAGCGTCGAAGCCGTTGCTCGGAAGGCAAACGCCGCGACCCGCAGCATGGGCATCGCTTTCGCCGGATGCACGCTGCCGGGACAGACCGAGCCGCTGTTCACCGTCGAGCCGGGGACTATGGAGGTCGGCATGGGCGTCCACGGAGAGCCCGGCATCCAGACCGCCGAGTTGCTACCGGCGAGCGGTATCGCGGAACTCCTAGTGGACGCAGTGATCGGAGACGCTCCAGAGGGAGCCGGAAGCAAGGCCGCCGTAATGCTCAACGGTCTCGGCAGCACAAAATATGAGGAGTTGTTTGTCTTGTTCCGAGACGTAAATCGGCTCCTCGAAAGCAACGGCATAGAAGTTCATCATCCGCTGGTCGGAGAGCTTGTCACTTCGCTGGATATGGCTGGATGCTCGCTCACCTTGATGTGGCTAGACGATGAACTGCAAGAGCTGCACGACGCGCCCGCCGCGACACCCGCTTTTACTCAAGGCAGCATCGACCTACCCCAAAGCTCGGGCAACGGTGCGTCTAATTCGGCAACCGCGCCAACATCAGATTCCTCCGTTGAGGACGACGAAGAGACAGAGAGCGACGCGGTAGCCCTGGATGCATTGAAGCGTGGGCTGGTGGCTCTTACGGAATCCGAGGACGAGTTGGGCAAGCTGGATGCGGCTGCGGGAGATGGGGATCACGGTTCCGGGATGGTCCGTGGAATGACCGCCGCTGTAGATGCTGGCCGAGGTGGAGGTACGGCTGGAACTGTGCTCACGCGGGCAGGTACGGCCTTCTCAGGTGCGGCGGGTGGCGCGTCCGGGGCTCTGTACGGAGCCTGGATCTCAGCCATCGGCCAATCTCTAGGAGACAACGATAAACCTTCCACCGAAGATCTTCACGAAGCACTCAAAGCATCGCTCTCCAAACTGGAGCAACTCGGAAAAGCCAAATCCGGCGACAAGACCATGATCGACACTTTAGAACCATTCATCCACTCCTTCGGCGAAGCTGCAAACGGAGAAGCTTCACCTTCCGATGCCTGGGAGCAGGCGATGCCCGCTGCCGAAGAAGGTGCGGAGTCCACAGCCGATATGGTCAGCACTCGTGGCCGGGCCGCAAAACTTGGAGAGCGGAGTCGTGGCCACAAAGACCCCGGTGCAGTCTCTATGCTCTACGTGCTGCGGGCCGCAGGCCAAGCGCTTTCGGAGAAAACATGACCCGCGGAGACACACAAAGCTCCGCAGCGGACCTCAAAGTTCCCGACCGCCTCTACGACGGCTACGTCTTCGATCTTGACGGGACGATCTACCTCGGAGATGAACTACTGCCAGGTGCTAAACGCCTCGTCGAGACCCTGCGTGATAACGACAAGAAAGTCGTTTTCCTCTCCAACAACCCGACCAAAGACCCGAAGATGTACTCCGAGAAACTGACAAAGCTCTGACTGCCAACTCCAAAAGAAGAGACGGTGAACACCGTCGTCACCATGACGCAGTGGCTCGTACAGAACCATCCTGATGCGGTTGTCTATCCTATCGCCGAGGAGCCGCTGAAGAATGCGCTGCGGGACGCGGGGATAAAAATGTCCGAGAACCCGGAAGAGATCGACATAGTCATCGCTTCGTATGATCGGACGTTCGAGTACAAGAAACTTCAGATCGCCTTTGATGCCATCTGGTTCTATAAGCGGGCCATCCTCGTGACGACGAATCCGGATCGGTACTGTCCATTCCCTGGAGGCAGGGGCGAGCCCGACGCGGCGGCGATAGTCGCGGCGATAGAGGCGTGTACGGGAGCAGAATGTCAGGTCAACGTGGGAAAGCCGGACCCCATAATGCTCCAAACGATCACCGAGATGGTCGGCCTCGACTCGGCGGAATGCGTGATGACTGGCGACCGCCTATACACGGAGATACGGATGGCTCTAGATGCGGGAATGCCCTCCGCTGTCGTATTCACTGGGGAAACGACCCCGGAGATGCTGGCCGAAGAATCGGAAGAGAACCGGCCCGAGTTTGTCCTTGACCGCATAGACAAGCTGATACCACCGCAGATGTGGGAGGAACTTGGCTGGAGCGAGGACGATGAATGACCGGCGGGATTTCCGGGTACACGAAACATACTCCAACAGTGAACGGGGATAACGAATGACGGAAAGCAGGATCCAAGCCGCCCTAGAAAAGGCCACCGATACTCACCACGTGATCATAGGAGAAGACGTGCTCCCCTCGGTGAACGACATCTTTACCGACAGCTTCGGCGATGCGAAAGCGGTTATCGTTACGGACGAAAACGAGTTCGAGGTGGCGGGTCGTGAAGTCCAGAGACTCCTTGAGGAAGCCGGACGCGAGACCGTAGAGCCGTACATTTTTCCAAGCGATCCACCGCTGTACGCGGACTACGCGAGCATCGAGAAGCTCATCGAATCGCTACGTGAGCACGACGCTATCCCGGTAGCCGTCGGCTCCGGGACGCTGAACGACATCGCCAAACGAGCCGCCTACGAATGCGACCGTCCCTACATGAACGTCGCGACCGCCGCCTCAATGGATGGCTACACAGCGTTTGGCGCGTCTATCGAATACGAAGGAGCCAAGCAAACTCTCACGTGTCCCGCGCCGCGGGCTGTGCTGGCAGATGTGGGGATTTTGGTGGAGGCTCCACAGGATATGACGGCAGCGGGATACGCTGATTTGCTTGGCAAGGTCACTGCGGGGGCGGATTGGTTGATCGCCGATGCTTTGGGGGTCGAGAAGATACATAAGGTTGGGTGGGATCTCGTGCAGGACGATCTGCGTTCCTGGATCTCCAAACCCACCGAGTTACGCGAGGGCGACGGGGATACGATGGACGGCCTGATCGAAGGTCTAGTAATGTCCGGCCTCTCTATCCAGGCGTACCAATCCTCCCGAACGGCTTCCGGCGCGGAGCACCAATTCAGTCACCTCTGGGAAGGAGAAGGTCTGGGTCGCGACCGAAATCCGCCGCTCTCTCACGGCTTCAAGGTCGGACTAGGTTCCATCGCCATCGCCGCCCTCTACGAGCGCGTGCTGGACCGCGACTTGGCGAACCTGGACGTAGAAGCTATCAAGAGTGAGTGGCCCTCAGACGAAGAGGTTGAAGAGAGAGTACGGGCGGCTCACAATCCGCCGCTCGAAGATCCAGCCGTAAAGCAGGCTCTCGCCAAGCACCTGAGCGTGAACGAACTAGACGAGCGTCTGAAAACCATCCAACAGGTTTGGCCGGAGTTGCGTGAGAAGGTGCGGGAACAATTGATGTCGGCGGCTGAGTTGCGGGAAATGTTGAGGGAGGCCGGGTGTCCGACGAGCCCCGAGGAGATCGGGCTGAGTAGCGAAGACTTCAAGGCCACGTACC
>JBGTDE010000121.1:0-4457 GCA_041748475.1 Rubrobacteraceae bacterium
ATCGGAGCTACGACCACTGATGAGTACCGCAAGTACGTGGAGAAGGACAAGGCTCTCGAACGCCGGTTCCAGACCATTCAGGTCGGGGAGCCGAGCGTGGAGGAGACCGAGCTTATCCTCAAGGGCTTGCGCGAGAAGTACGAGGCGCATCACAAGTTGACAATCACCGACGAGGCTCTAAAGGCCGCGTCTGAGCTTGGGCATCGCTACATCGCGGATCGCTTCCTGCCGGACAAGGCTATCGACCTCGTGGACGAGGCGGCCTCCAAGATGAGGATCTCCACGATGTCCTCGCCGCCGTACTACAAGGAAGTCGACGATGAGCTCTCCGGTGTCCGCACCGAGAAAGAAGCGGCCATCGACGGTCAGGAGTTCGAGCGGGCGGCGCGTCTTCGGGACACTGAGAAGAAGCTCACTCTTCAGCGCCGCGAGTTGGAGAAAAGCTGGCGCGAGGGCGATGAAGAGGAGCGAGCCTCCATCGGTGAGAACGAGATCGCCGAGATCGTCTCCATGTGGACGGGCATTCCGGTCAAGAAGATGACCGAAGAAGAATCGCAGCGTTTGTTGCGCATGGAAGAGGAGCTTCACGGCCGCGTGGTCGGTCAGAACGAGGCCATCAAGGCCGTCAGTCGCTCCATCCGGCGCACAATGGCTGGGATCAAAGACCCAAACCGCCCGAGCGGTTCGTTCGTCTTCCTCGGCCCCACGGGTGTTGGTAAGACGGAGCTTGCGCGGACGCTGGCCGAGTACCTGTTCGGGGATCAGGAGAACATGATCCGGCTGGACATGTCCGAGTACATGGAACGTCATACGGTCTCCAGGCTCGTCGGTTCGCCTCCGGGCTATGTCGGCTACGATGAGGGTGGACAGCTCACCGAGCAGGTCCGGCGCCGTCCGTACAGTGTGGTCCTCTTCGACGAGATCGAGAAGGCTCACCCGGATGTATTCAACATTATGTTGCAGATACTGGAGGACGGGCAGTTGACGGACGCTCAGGGACGCAGCGTGGACTTCAAGAACGTCGTGCTTATCATGACCTCGAATGTCGGGGCGCAGACTATCAACAAGACGAAGTCTTTGGGCTTCGGCGGCGATGAGGCCGGTCTCTCGTACAAGGAGATGAAGAGCCGGGTTCAGGGAGAGCTCAAGAAGATCTTCCGTCCCGAGCTTCTAAACCGGATCGACGAGACCATCGTCTTCCACAAGCTGCAGCGCGAGGACATGCGGAACATCATCGAGATCCAGATTCAGCGTCTCCGCCAGCAGCTCATAGAGCGCGACGTGACCATCGAGTTCACCAAGGAGGCTCTGGACAAGCTCTCGGACGCCGGATACGACCCGGCCTACGGTGCGCGACCGCTCAAGCGAGTGCTACAGCGCATGATCGAAGACCCGATGAGCGAGTTGATCCTACGCGGTGAGATCCCCGCAGGCTCCAAGATCATCATAGAGCCAAACGACATCTCCAATGAGGATGTCAACGAGGACGAGTCTATAGTCGATATCACGGTCACTCAGCCAAAGGAAGTAGTCAAAGCCGAAAGCTAAAGACAGTCGAATAGTGAAACCAAAGCCGGGGCTCCCAAGAAAGGGACTCCGGTTTTTGGCTACCTCGGGTCAACGCTCTTGAGTGTGTTCCTTGAACCAGCGTGCGATCTCCGTAGTTTCCAGTTCACCCTCGGCGACGCTAACGGCGAAATCTTCCAGGGTTCGCTGCTCCGCTTTTACTCGGTAGCCGAAAGTAGAGAGCAAGTATGCGGCAGAGGCTGTCGTCGTGCGCTTTCCATCCATAAACGGATGTCGCCGGATGATTGACTCCATGAGTGCTGCGGCTTTATCGAATGGAGTACCGAAATGCTCTTGACCGAACGATGCCTGCCACGGGCGCTTGATAGCGGCTAGCAGACTCTCCTCGTCACGCACCCCCAACGAACCTCCATACCGTTTTATTGAGGCTGCATGGAAAAAGAGAACGTCTGAAAGGTCAGGTTTCTTGCCGACAGGGGTCATTTACCTATGGGTTTTCTTAGCGTTCTGCTAAGTTTCTCATGGCATCATCGTACTCTTCCATAAACTCGGCCATAAACTCCACCGCATCAGCCGACGGACGCGGTACGGAAGGGCGAACGTGAATGCCTCCATCTTCCGAGGACAGTACTACATCGTGCCCAACCCCCAGGCTCATGTCACGCAGCATCTCTGGCGGTATGGGCAGCATGACCGAACCACCAACCTTCCTCAGTTTGTGTCGAGTCTCCATCAACATCCTCCTATTTTTGCCGACCATATAAAACTAAGTATAATTTCTTGTCGGGATCCCATAGCTGTACTTTTGTTAGTGTCCCGTACAATATCTTTATGGCTACTAAAACTCTCTACGTTTGCTCTAGTTGCGGTCATCAAGAGCCCAAGTGGCTCGGGCGGTGTCCGGATTGCGGGGAATGGAGCACGTTTGTAGAGGAGGCGCGGGAGGCGAAGAAGGCTGTCGGGTTCGCGGCTCGGGCGGCTAATGCGAAGGGGTCGAAGCGGGCGGCTGGGAAGGTTTTGTCGCTTTCCGAGGTGACTCCGGCGGAGCGCGAGGGGCGCATGGGAACCGGGGTTTTGGAGTTGGATCGGGTTCTCGGTGGTGGTATCGTGCCGGGTTCTATGGTCCTCGTCGGAGGTGAACCGGGGGTCGGAAAGAGCACTCTTCTGCTGCAGGTGATGGGCCATCTAGGGGCTGGATGTTTGATGATCTCCGGCGAAGAATCTCCTCGGCAGGTAGCTCTCTCGGCGCGGCGGCTCGGGGTGGATGGTGCTGGTTTCAAGGTGCTATCTGAGACGGACCTCGACGTTATCGAGGCGACTATATTGGAGGAGCGTCCAGAGGTTGTGGTGGTCGACTCTATTCAGACGTTGTATTCGCCGGAGCTTACGGGTGCGCCGGGAGGAGTGGGGCAGGTTCGGGAGTGCGCGGCGCGGCTGATGCGGCTGGCGAAGAGCGAGGGGATCGCGGTTTTCCTGGTCGGTCACGTTACGAAGGATGGCTCTATCGCGGGACCGCGAGTGTTGGAGCATATGGTGGATACCGTTTTGCAATTCGAGGGGGATCGTTTTCAGAGCTTCCGGGTCCTGCGAGGCTTGAAGAACCGTTTCGGCTCGACGAATGAAGTCGGAGTGTTCGAAATGACCGGCACCGGGATGGTGGAGGTTGAGGATCCAGCGTCGTTCTTCCTGTCTAAAAGGGGGGACACCACTCCGCCGGGGGTGGTTACGGTGTGTTTGCTCGAAGGCACACGTCCGATGCTGGTCGAGATCGAGAGTCTCGTCGCGCCGAGTCCGTTGGCCAATCCGCGTCGGGTGGCGAATGGGGTGGATACTGGGCGGGTGAATATGTTGTGCGCGGTGTTGGCGCGTCGGGCGGGTTTCAAGTTGCATGACCAGGATGTTTACGTCAATGTGACGGGCGGGGTTAGGATCGAAGAGCCCGCAGCGGATCTCGGGGTGGCGCTGGCTATAGCGTCGGCGGCGAGGGACAAGTCGATGGGTAGCGGAACGGCTTGTTTCGGGGAGGTTGGTCTTACGGGAGAGGTGCGTTACGTCGCCGGTGGCGACCGCCGTGGGGGGGAACTGCTGAAGATGGGCTTCAAGCGTATAATAAGGCCCGAAGGCAAGTCCAGAGATTCTATAAAAGGCTCGTCGGACGTGAGCGTCAACGGGCATAAGAAAGAGGCTAGAGTGGTGGATGTGAGTACGTTGGAAGAGGCCGTGGCGGTGGCTCTTCTTTGAGTTCCGGGCGGCGACATCTGCCCCAGGAGTTGAGCGACGCTCTGGCGTTGATCGCTCCTGGCACGGAGCTTAGGCAGGGCATAGACAACATCATGCGGGCGCAGAACGGCGCGCTTATCATCGTGTCTCAGCCCGAGAAATTGGAGGAGATGGGTGTGATCTCCGGCGGCATGAGGCTCGGTTTGGAGTTCGCCCCGATGCGTATGTACGAGTTGGCGAAGATGGACGGGGCCATCGTAGTCTCGCCGGATATGGACGTGATCGAGTACGCCAACGTCCAGCTTACGCCGGACCCATCCATCTTCTCCTTGGAGACCGGGATGCGTCACCTCGCCGGACATCGAACCGCGCAGCAAACCGGGGATCTCGTAGTAGCCGTCTCCGAGCGTCGGCGGGTCGTGAGCCTGTACCAGGGAGACTATGGCCCACTGGTCCTAGAGGATATCGGAGTCGTTTTGAGCAAATCGAACTCGGCTTTGGCTACGCTGGAGAAGTTTACGCGACGCTTGCGCGAGGAAGCCCGCAACCTCAGCATCCATGAGTACGATGGCGCAGTTACGTTGCGAGAAGTTGTGAGCGCGGTCAGCACCTTCGAGTATTCGGTCAGGATCGCCGAGGAAGTCGAAGCCTATGTTCGGGAGCTCGGGAGCGAAGGTCGGCTGGTCGAGATGCAGTTGGAGCAGGCATTC
>JBGTDE010000122.1:0-5370 GCA_041748475.1 Rubrobacteraceae bacterium
GACACCCGGATGTCGTGGTGGTGCCGTCCGAGGACGACCTGCTCGCCCGGATGCGCGACGCGCTCGTGGCGTCGCACTTGTCGGCTTTGAGCCCCGCGCTGCGCGGTCTGCGGATGCGGCGCGGTAAGCGAGCGTTGTGGCTCGTGGCCGTGGACGTGATCTCGGAGGCTTTCCTTCTCGTGGGCCGGGAGCTCGGCCGCGAGCCCGAATCGCGTGCGTTCGCCGAAAGGCTTCTCGGTGGACCATTGCCGCTCTCCGGCCCGACGAATTATTTCGTCCCGGAGAATGGCGGAGCGCTGGAGACAACGCGAACGCGGAACGTTTGCTGTCTGTACTACAAGCTTGGCAACGGCGCGTGCGCCACCTGCCCGCGCGTCGCGGACGACGAGCACCGGAGGATTGATAGCCGTGGGTGAGCTACGCGCGGAGAAGGTCACGCTCGGCTACGACGGGCCGGACATCGTGCGTCAGCTCTCCGTGGAGGTGCCGCCTGGTGGGATCACCTCCGTCGTCGGTCCTAACGGCTGTGGAAAGTCCACCCTGCTGCGCTCGCTCGCCCGCCTGATGAAGCCCCGTGGCGGCGCGGTCTACCTGGACGGCGTCGGGATCTCCGAGCTTCCAACCCGCGAAGTCGCCCGCAAGCTCGGCATCCTGCCGCAGGATCCGACCGCCCCCGAGGGGCTCACGGTCCGGGAGCTGGCCGCGCAAGGACGCTATCCGCACCAGAGCTGGCTCTCTCAGTGGTCCAAAAAAGACGAGCGCGCCGTCGAGCGGGCCTTGGAGATCACCGGCGTCGAGGAGCTCGCTGACCGTCCGCTCGACACGCTCTCCGGCGGACAGCGGCAGCGAGCCTGGATCTCGATGGCCCTCGCTCAAGAGACCGAGACCCTGCTCCTGGATGAACCCACCACCTTCCTCGACATGGCCCACCAGCTTGAAGTCCTCCAACTCCTCGAACGGCTCAACCGCGAGGAAGGCAGGACCATCCTCATGGTATTGCACGACCTTAACAACGCCGCACGCTACTCGCACCATATGATCGCGCTTTCCAAAGGCCGCGTCTTTACCACAGGTGAGCCCTGCGAGGTTGTCACCACAGAAGTTCTCCGGGAAGTCTTCGGCGTGGAGGCGGACATCGTACCGGACCCGCGTACGAGCCTACCCTTGTGCATTCCGCAAGGGTTGAGCGGGCCTTCGGAAGCTGGATAAACTATCCGCAGCTAGAGACCCTCGTACATCTCCGCCAGCGAGAGGCGAGTCTCGGGGCGTGGGATGGGGATTTCGCCGGTTCCGACCAGGGCTGCTTCCCACCACAGGCCATCGTCGTCGCGCCAGTGGCGTTCGATCTGCTTGTTCTCCTGGTCTACTATGAGGTACGACTTGAGTGTGGACACCTTGCGGTAAGCGTTCAGTTTCTCGCGCCGGTCGATGGTCGCGGTACTCGGTAAGACTACTTCGACTACCAGGCAAGGAGCGTCTTCGTAGATAGAGTCTTGTCCTTCTGGTTCGCAGGCGACCATCACGTCTGGATAGTAGAAGATGTCGTCTGAAACTCGGAGTTTGACGTCGCTCGCGTAGACGCGACACGGGCCATCTCGGGCAGAGGACGCAAGGCGGGTCGCGATGTTTAGAGCTATCCGATTGTGACGCTTCGTAGTTCCCGCTTGAGCATGAATCGTTCCTGACACGTACTCGTGGCGGATAGTGGCGGCTTCTTCCATATCCAGGTACTCCCGGACGCTTATGGGACGATGCGGTATGGCGGACCCAGCCACAACCGAAGTATAGCGTACGGTGGAAGTGGCTCCGAGTCGGTTATTCGAGCCCTGCGGCATCCAACTGCGCGGCTATGGGCTGGAGCTGTTTCTGTTCGGTTATGTCGCGAGCCTCTTGTTCTATTTGGACTATCTTTGTGTTGCTAAAGCGGTTGTGGATCTCTTCGAGGTATTCGTGTTGCTGTTCGAGTCGCGAGCGCATAAAGTCGCCGCCCGCCGACTCCGGGAAGATCCGGTTGACGAGCAAAGCCCCGACGTTAATTCCGCCGTGGCGAAGGGTTTCGAGGGCTCGGGCGGTCTCTTCTATTGGGAGGCGTTCGGGGATCATGACCAAGTAGAAGGTCGTGTCCTCCAGCAGTCGATGCCGGGCGTGGTGGAATTTATTCCTACGTTCACGCAGGCGGTTGAGGATCGGGTCGTCTTCAGAGCCTTCTTTACCGGCGAGGTTTCTTAGCATTCGCTCCATTCCGGCTACCTTCTCGCGCTGGCGCACCATGCCTTCGACCCACGCGGTGAGAAGTGCCGGCAGAGTGAGCAGGCGCAGGGTGTGGCCGGTTGGGGCGGTGTCGAAGACTATTCGGTCGTATTCGTCGGGACAGAGGGCGATGAGGTCCACAAATCGGTCGAAGAGCGCAGATTCCTCCGTGCCGGGGCTGGACTTCGCTAGCTCTAGGTGCTGACGAACCGCTGGCAGGACTTCTGGGCTAACGGAACCTTTGGCGTCTTTCTGGATGCGTTCGACGTAGGCGGTCGCGTCGGCGGCGGCGTCGATCTCGACGGCCCATAGGTTCCCGTTTATCTGCGCTGGCTCACCGGAGAGTTCCGCGCCGAGTATGTCGCTCGTTGAGTGTGCGGGGTCGGTTGATACGAGAAGTGTCTTGTCTCCACGACCGGCTAGTAGGGTGGCGAAAGCCGCCGCGAGCGTAGTCTTGCCGACGCCGCCCTTGCCACCAAAGAACGTGAGTCGGTGGAGATCCTGTTTCTTGTCGGTCAACAGCAGACGCCCGGCTCGGGGAATTGGTTCATCCCCATGCGCCGGTGCCAGCGGTGGAATTCCTCGACGAACTCCGGGTAGAGTTCGAGGGAGTAGTAGCTCGTGGGATTTGGGATGCCGAGTGCTTCGAGGAAGAGCATCGCCATGAGGGCATCTTGTTGACGGCCCGCTTCGCGTTGCAGGCCCGAGCGCCAGCGACCGACAAAATATGCGTCGTGGAGTTCATCAATGCGAGCGTAGATCTTGCGCCAGTCAGGCGACACTCTCTAGACTACCGCCAACTCGGATTCCCGGAGATCCAACTCTTCCTTTACAGCTTCGAGAGCTACTTCGGCTGTCGGGATGCGACCGGAGAAGAGCGTCTTTCCATCGACGATTATGGCGTTGTACGAGACGCCGCGCCGGAGTTGGCTCCAGATCCCACCGATCCCGAGGCCACGCTTGCGGGAATCCCTCAGAAGTGTGGGGACCAGCCAGATCATAGTCCTCGGGTCTACCACCGTTATATCCATATCCACATCGACCAACTCAGCCTTGAGAGCCCGGTAGACTTCGCCCATCGCCTCCATCTCGCAGCGGTTCTGGGCGAAGGTATCCTTATCCCCAAGCTCCGTGTTCTCCCCGCCGAGGCGACCGCAGCAGCCAGAGGCCGAGACTTGCGCGTCCCACTCGCGTACTAGAATTATTCGGTGTGCGGCGTTCATTGTGGCGTGGTTCCTCTCCGCACCCGATCCCGTTCTCCACGAGCCCGGTTCATGGCGCCTATCGCCTCGATTATAAGCCAGACGGCCAAAATGAAGATTATGGCGTTGAGGACAGTAAGGAGCCAATCGCCTTCACTGTAGAACTTGCCCAAGTTTATGAACAATGCCCAAGTAGTCATCGCCAGCAAGAAGGTGAGCGGGATGATCTGAGCCAGAGGATTACGGTTGTTGGTGAAGACCCAGACCGCTATAACCGCGAGCGCGAGACCCGCCGTAAGCTGGTTCGTGGTACCGAAGAGCTGCCACAGATACCCGAATGCGAAGCCCGCGTCGCCACCGGCCTTGCCTGGATAGAGCGCTAGTCCCATCGGGACGATAACCGCTATGGCCGTCGCAATGGTTATATTGCGGGCCAGCGGTGTGATGTGGGCTATCTCGGCGATCTCCTGCACGATGTATCGCTGTAGCCGTACTCCCGTGTCCATCGTCGTGGCGGCGAATGAAATGACCACGACCGCCGCGAAGATGGTAGCTATCCCGAGCGGTACGCCGAGGTTGTTGGCGAAATGACCGACACCGGCTACGAAGTTGCCGACCGCGCCGCTGGAAGCTGTAGGAAAGTCCACGTACTTCTCTTGCCAGGCTGCGTAGGTGCCGACGCCCGCCGTACAAGCCAGGATCGCCCCGAGCGCCAGCGAGCCCTCGCCGACCGCGCCGAAGTAGCCGACGTACCGGGCATCCTCCTCGTTGTCCAACTGCTTTGAGGTAGTACCCGACGAAACCAGGCTGTGGAAACCCGAGATCGCGCCGCAGGCGATGGTAATAAACAGGAACGGGAACCAGAACGGCGAGCCTTCCGGCAGGTGAGTGTTGAAGGCTGGGGCGACGAGCTTGTCCCATCCGACGAGGATTCCCAGGAAGATCACGGCGAGCGCGATAAACAATTGATGCGAGTTGATGTAATCCCGTGGCTGCAATAACATCCAGACCGGCAACCGCGAAGCGAAGAACGTGTAAACGAACAGAACAACGATCCAAAGCGTCCGGGCTTCGAGCCCTATAGCCGCTGCGAGCGGCGCAATATCTATCGGGAGCGCCTGTCCAACCAGGATCGAGAGATACAGCAGAGCCACGCCGATGAGCGAAGGTATAAGGGCCGAGGTTCGAGTCCGGTAGATGTACTGTCCGATAAAGATAGCCATCGGTATCTCGAAGAAGATCGGGATGACAGCTCCAGGGTTAGCCTCGAACAAGATAGCGATAACCACCGCGAAGACCGCGTTCACCAACGTCAACAGGAAAAATATGATCAGCAGGAACAACGTCCGGGACCGAGCGTTGATAACCGTCGCCGTCAGCGTCCCGATATTCTGAGCCTTGTTCCGAACACTAACCACCAGTGCCCCGAAATCGTGAACGCCCGCCGCGAAGATCGTCCCAAGAACCACCCACACCAGGGCCGGAACCCAACCCCAAAACACCGCGATAGCCGGACCAACGATGGGAGCCGCGCCAGCCACCGAAGTAAAGTGGTGGCCGAAGAGAACATGCTTGTTCGTCGGCACATAGTCCACGCCGTCCTCAAACTCGTGAGCCGGTGTGGGTTTGGACTTGTCCAGAGCGTAGACCTTTTCGGCCAGATATTTCGAGTAGTACTTGTAACCGAAAAAGAAAGCCACAGCCACCAGGACCGCGATCACGATTGCCGGCATACCCTTTTCCTCCTATCGAATACTAATGCTATTCCCTAGCGCGGCAGTATACAGTTCACGCATACCAAAACACAAGAAGCCGTAAGAAGTATCATTGCCGTCGCATGGATGCATACGACGCACAAACTCTAATTACCACGACCGAGATGGCCGCCGTCGCCACACTCGTCTACGTCGGCGCAGAC
>JBGTDE010000123.1:0-1955 GCA_041748475.1 Rubrobacteraceae bacterium
AGCTGGAACCCGACCACGGGGCGAGTCGGCGGCTGATGACGCGGACCTCGGCGAGGAGTTGCTCAACAGTCCGAAAGACCTCTCCGAGCATGCCTACGTCCGCCTCAGTATCGAGGAGAAACTTGGCCCTCTTTGCGAGCGCCTGGAGGTCGAGGAGCAAGCCTCCGAGATGAAGCTCGCCCGAGGGAGACATCTAGTCTCGCGGGTGCGCGGGATTCTGAACGAGACCGTGACGGATACGGAAGTTTTGTGGACGCTCCATCCGACACCGGCAGTTGGAGGCTATCCGAGAGAGGATGCGCTGGAAGGAATCCGGGCCTCTGAACCCTTCGACCGGGGTTGGTACGCTGGTCCTATTGGTTGGATAGGCGCGAGCTCCGCGGAGTTCGCGGTCGGCATCCGCTCGGGGTTGGTGCGTGAGCGAGAAATCTCGCTCTACAGCGGAGCGGGCATAGTGCCGGGCTCCGTGCCAGACGACGAATGGGCCGAGATCGAACAGAAAATCGGCGACTTTACGCGCATCTTCGGCCTTGAACCCGCTCACGCCCGAAGCTAACCGTCTCTGGGCCACGCTCCTGGTTGAGGAGCTTGTGCGTTGTGGAGTAGGGCTGTTCTGCGTGGCCCCCGGATCACGGTCGACTCCGCTGGTCGCCGCCCTCGCGTCAAATTCCCGAGCGCGGAAGATCATCCACTTCGATGAGCGTGGTACGGCTTTCGCGGCACTAGGATACGCACGGGCAACGGGGCATCCAGCCGCTTGGATCACGACCTCCGGGACCGCTGTAGCAAATGGTCTTCCAGCTATCGTGGAAGCCTCTGTGGACAGTGTGCCAATGATCCTCTTGACCGCCGACCGTCCCCCCGAGCTACGGCAGACCGGCGCCAACCAGACCATCGACCAGCCCGACATGTTCGGAGATTTTGTCCGTTGGAGCTTCGACCTTCCCGCTCCAGACCCAGATACGGACCCCGCGATGGTTCTGACGACCGTGGATCAAGCCGTGTACCGAGCCCGCCGCTCTCCATCTGGCCCCGTTCACCTGAACCTGATGTACCGTGAACCTTTCCTCCCAAACCCTAACGAATCACCCAAAACCCTAGAACCCCCGGAACCGTGGAACGCGAACACCGAACCCTACACCCGCTACGCCGCCACGAAATCGACCGTGGATGAATCGGAGATAAAGACTCTCCAGCGGACGCTCCAACCCATCGAACGCGGTCTCGTTATCGCCGGACGCCTGACTTCCCGTGAACAAGGTGAGGCTGTAAAGAGGCTCGCGAAGGTTCTTGGATGGCCGCTGCTTCCGGATATTGGATCCCAGGCTCGTCTAGGTGTCGGAGATAGTGCCGCCTTCTACGACGCACTGCTTGCGAATGAGGAATTTGCGGTCTCGCACGCGCCAGAAGCCGTGTTGCATGTGGGTGGGAGAGCTTTGTCCAAACGGTTGGAGAAATTCGTGGATCTGAGTCGACCAGATCCGTATATCGTGGTGCGAGAGAATCCATTTCGGCTGGATCCAAGCCATCGGGTCACGCATAGCGTCGAGACGAACGTCGTGGATTTCTGCGGCGCTCTCTCACAGGCTTTGCCGGAGCAGGCTCCGAGTGATTGGCTCTCGGGGTGGCGTGAGGCTTCGGAGGATGTGGGGCAGCGTTTTGGAGAGCTTCTGTTGGAAGATGGGGATTTGAGTGAGCCGGTCGTGGCTCGGGTGGTGTCGCGTCATGTGCCGAAGGGGCATGGTCTTGTAGTCGCGGCTAGTATGCCGGTGCGAGACCTCGATACTTTTGCCGTGACGGATGGTGCTTTCGTGCCCGTAGCGGCTAATCGGGGCGCGAGCGGCATAGATGGCACGGTCGCCACAGCCGCCGGTTTCGCCTGCGGTTTGGATGGGCCGGTGACGCTCGTGATCGGGGATCTCGCCTTGCTCCATGACCTCAACTCCCTGGCGATG
>JBGTDE010000124.1:0-3020 GCA_041748475.1 Rubrobacteraceae bacterium
AGTCACGAACATATCCCCCACACCCGGCAATCCGAGCGGCGTCTCCGCCTCTCCTCCCAAGAGCCGCATCCACTCCGCAGTCTCACGCGTCGCCTGACCAAATAGAGCCGCGCCATAGTTGTACCGGCGGTACTTCGCGTCAGTCTTTCCCTCCTTATCCAAGATGCCGTCCATGAACCCACCCCCAAAGGCGTAGCAGTTCTTTACAGCCGCACACACCTCGCACCCGACAAAATCCGTGCTGGTCCACACGTGGTAGTAGCCCGTTCGGAAAGTCTCCGCTAGCTTGGGTAGAACGTCCTCGGTCTCGCTTGTAAATACGACGCAGGTATCGTGTCGCACGGCCAACTCACCCGCTATTGCCGGGCCGGTTATGGCCGACCACGAGACACTTTTCCGCAACTCGTCCGACACTTTCGATGCGAGTACTTCGGGCAGTATCTTGAGGTTGCCGTCATCGTCGGCCTCCATGCCTTTGGTGACGGCTAGGACCATCATGCCGGGTTTGAGGAGCGAGGCGAACTGTTCACCGGCCCAGTGAACCCCGAACGAGTTGACGCCGCTCATGGCGATATCCGCTCCCTCGAACGCCTCTTCGGCGTCCTCCAGTTGGTAAGCGCGAACGCTTTCGGGGACTTTCAGATCCAGGTTCGGATGAACGCCCGTCTCCTGGATGCTTGAGATGATCTCACGGTCGAGATGCGTCCCCACCAACCGGACTTCGTGGCCGTTGTCGGTCAAAGGCCACGTCATCGCCGTCGCCATCACCCCGGAACCCAAGATACTTACCGTGGTCATTGTTCACCTCTCACTTCGTCCAGGGACTCGCCATCCCGATTAATTTTCAACTCTTATGATGCCGCCTTCTCGCTCTCGGCTTCGTGGCGGGACATTTTGTGCATGGATTCTTTCATCTGGTCGTAGGTCTCTACGTAGCGGTCCATGTGAAATTTGTACTCTTCGTGTGCGTCCGGGTTTGGCTCCAGAGTGCTCTCGGTGTGGACCATATTTTTAGCGGCTGTCTGAATGTCCGGGTAGATTTCGGCTCCCACAGCGGCGAGCATGGCGGCTCCGAGCACCGGTCCTTCGCTCACTTTGGTGAAGGCTATTGGAAGGTTGGAAACGTCGGCGTGCATCTGCATCCACAGTTCGCTCTTCGCGGGTCCGCCGGAGACTACGTTGAGCCGGGGCTCGAAGTCGTGGCCGCGCATACTCTGGAAGATGCTCTCGGTGCCGAAGCAGATGCCCTCGATGATCGCCCGGAACAAATGCCCCGGTCCATGACCCAGAGACAATCCCCAGAACATGCCGCGTACCAGCGGGTCCGTGTGCGGCGACCGATTGCCCTGAAAGTAGTCGAGAGCGACGAGACCATCGGAACCTATCGGCACCTTCTCGGCCATCTCGGTCAGGACCTCGTAGGGATCGACACCTCGCTTTTTGGCTTCGGCGACCGCATCGGCGGCGAACTGGTTCTTGAACCACGCGACTATCGATCCGGTGGAAGCCTGGCCTGCTTCGACGGTGTACTGGCCGGGGATCATGGCGTCCGTGTAAGCTCCCCAGAAACCGGCGCCGTGGATCGGCTCTGCGGACTGCCCGATCATGACGTGCGACGAACCGGTGATGAGCGCCATCGTCCCCGGCTCGACCACCCCAAGTCCCAGAGCCCCAGCATAAGCGTCGATAGCTCCCTGCGCTACAGGCGTATCGGCTTTTAGACCAAGCTCGTCGGCTGCGCCTTTAGTCAAGCCGCCCACAACAGCGCCGAGATCCAGGATGTCCTGCGGATACTTGTCGAGAACATCCGCTATCCCCACTGCTTCGTAGAGGCTCTCGGGATAACCACCGGTGTCGCGGTCGTAGTAGTATTTCGCGCTGGCTATGTTGATGGAGCTTTTCCACTCGCCGGTCAGACGATTTATCATCCAGTCCGCGCAGTCGCAGATGTGTTTCGCGTCGTTGTAGGTCTCGGCTTCCTTCTCTTTCAGCCACATTACTTTGGGGAGGCCCCATTCGGCGGAGACCTCGCCGTAGCCGTTATATTTGAGGGCGGCGTCGCCAGTGGAAGCTATTCGGGAGGCTTGATCCGAAGCCCGCACATCCATCCACAGGATCGCCGGTCGCATATGCTGATCGTTGTCGTTTATGGCGAGCACGGTACTCGCCGTAGCGTCCACGGAGATCCCCGCGATGTCCTCGGGAGCGGTTCCGCTCTCGTCCATCGCACCCTTCACCGCCTGCACCAGACACGTCCACCACTCGTTCGGGTCTTGCTCGGCCCAACCGGAGCGCGGGTATTTAGTCTCCCACTCAGTGGCGTTGAAGACTACAGGGGTTCCTTCCCGGTCGAAAATGCCCACCCTGGCGCCTCCGGTCCCGAAATCTATGCCCATCACGTACTGTCCGTCAGTCATTGCTTTCCTCCCTTTCCCAAAAGGATTGCGGCTATCGCCTAGATTATCGTCCGCCCGGCCTCCACCGGGGTTCTGTCAATAGTTTCGCGTCACCCAAAAAGCTCCGAAACGCGCTTCAATCCACCGCTTACGTCCGAGCCGAGGTGAATCCGAATAACTCGCCGGTCCACATCCAACAACGCTTGCCGGTCCCCCAACGCCTGGGCTTCTTCCAATACTCCGAAACTCATGCCGGACTCTGACGCTCCCGCCTCATCAGGGATGTCCGCATCCTGCTCGTTGTCCGCTGTGAACTGCACGAACAAACCGTTCCCACCATCACCTTTGTGCAACTGTCCCGTTGAGTGCAAGAAACGCGGCCCGTAACCCGAAGTCGTGGCGACCCCGAGCTTTTTGAGCAATCGCACCCGCATCTCCTGCAGAGTCTCCGTCGTGGCGTCTGATGGCGGCAGATATGCCTGTAGAGACACGTAGTCGCCGGACTTGGCTTGCGACAGAAAACTCTCTATCGCTTCTTCGACGCTACTCGCGCTCTGTGATGAGTAGACTGTAAGGCCGTCTTCCTCGACGGTTGCTTCGGGCTGTGGAAGTTCGCCCTTTTCG
>JBGTDE010000125.1:0-3016 GCA_041748475.1 Rubrobacteraceae bacterium
GAGCGGGGCTGCGGAATCAAGAGGCGGCTTCACCATAGAACGAGCGGCGGAGATCATCAAGGATCTACCATCCGAGGTACCCCAGGCTAGTGCCGTGAGGATCGTGCGCGGAACCCTTCTGGCCGCCGGTATAGACATCGAAGAGTTGGGCCGTTCCAGTCGCATCCGGGAGTCGAAGCTCAACTCCGAGATCGACCTGAGCTACGAGCGCATCGACGATCTCAAGGACAGGACCGACGAAGTGATTCAGGGGCTCGAAGAGCAGGTTCGAAAGGCCCGCGAAGCGCGGGACTTCGGCGTGGAAGAAGAGGAAGAGAAGATCTCCTCTTCCCGCACCGGCCTGAAAGACGTAGAGTTGGTGCGGGAATTCTTCAATTTGCCCGGTGAAGGCATCCGGCGCCCCTTCGACCCGGACGAAGCCTCAAACAAAAACCCATCGGACGATACGCCGGCCTCGGGCGTGCCGCTGAACAGCGATGACACGCAAGTCATACAACGCCCCGATGAAGATGATACCCAGGTGATCCGCCGCACCGGCCCGCTCGCCGAAGACCCGAACGAAGCCGACACGCACCAGGACACGAGAGAAGGCTACGGAGGATACCGCCGGTCGTGAGCATCCCGCGCCGCCTGGGACGTTTAGCGCGCGGCATCGCCTCGAACCTCGGCGAAGACGAGCGTTTTCAGGACAGAATCCGCAGCAGCCGAATGCGTGGCGAGGTACTCCGTGACGCGCTCGGAGCCGCCTGGCGTGGCGCGTCCGAGGAGTGGAAAGCAGCTGAGGCCCGGCGGCTCGCGGAGGAGGCCGAGTACGCCGAAGAACGAGTTGTAGAAGACAAAACGGCTTCGGAGTCGCCTAAGAGCGGTCGACGAGCTACCAGGTTTGTGCCGCGACGGTATCCGGCAGAGGTTCTGCGGGCATATGCGAGGTTGGATCTCGGTCCTGGTGTACCCCTCGAAGAAGTTCACAAAAAACGTCGAGAACTAGTGAAAAAATACCATCCCGACCGCTTCAGCGACCCCGAAAAACGAACCAAAGCCGAACGGGTAACGGCGGAGATCAACTCCGCCCACGACACAATCTCCCGCCACGCTACTCGCTAGCTGACGAGTTCGGCGCGTACTATCAGGCGGTTCTCGAAGGATGGTATGGGAGTGCAGGTCTGCAGCGAGATGATGGTTTTTCCTTCGACCGGGTAGGTTACCCAGTAGTCGGCGGGTCGCACGGTAAGGTAGTCATAGACTCGAAAAGTGTACTCGTCGCCCGACGCGCTTTTCACGAAGATCTCGTCCCCCGGCTTCATCTTGTCCAGCTTGTAAAAGACGTAGGGGACGCGCGTCTGCTCGAAACCTAGAGCATGACCGACCACGAAGGTGTTGGAACCCTCCTGCCACGGTACTCCGGTCTCCTTGAGTCGGATAATTCCCTCTCGGTCCAGCTCCGCCTGTGACGAACCGGCTGGCACCGAGACACCCTTGAGGTTTAGGCGGGGGACCGTGATAGAGATGGATTCCGAGTCCGTGGTCGTATTTGCATCGTCGGGAGTGGCTTGTACTTCCTCGGAGCCTTGATCCAGGAGCTTTGGCGCACTCTCTTTGGTGGGTACGGGCCGCAGGTCCGCAGAGGCTGTCTGGGCCAGCGGCACTACAGGCGCGACCGCCAACACTAGTATCGCCAGTACGAGCGTGACGAGTGGTATCAGGAGGAGTGGAGACCGGAAATCAATGACCATGCGACGGATTATACAGCAGCACCCTGCGTATCAGTCGCGTTTATAGCTAGAATAAGGGGCATGGAGATAGAAGCCCTGATCACATCCTTCGCCGAGCAACTGGCCGAGGACGAGCACACAAGTCCCCGCACAGCCGAATTCTATGAGGCAGACCTGCGCGAATTTGGGCGCTTCTTGGCTGCCAAAGATGTCACCGACATCCATGAGATCGGTGTCGGTGGTGTGATGGACTTTCGTAATCACCTTTTGGAGGAGAAACGTAAGCGCTTCACTGTATATCGCAAGGACGCGGCGGTGCGTCGATTCCTCGATTGGGTAAGGACCGCCACGGATGCGGATTTGGACTTCGATCCCATAGAGCCGATGCATCAGCCGCTGGATCAGAAGATAGTCTTCCTCGAAGACGAAGAGGTCGAACAACTTCTCTCATTCCCTATCAACAACCGCGATGCTTTGCGCGATACCGTCGTCATAAGACTCATGTTGGAGACCGGAGTGACGGTTGGAGAGATCCGGAGCGTGCTGGTAAACGACGTGGATCTCGAAGCGGCCCAGATTCAACTCGGTGGTCCTGGCTCGCACCTTGCTCCTCGGGAGATCAAACTTCCCGAAACCTCTATCCAGGCCGTCCGTAACTACCTAAAAGCCCGCGAGGACGAAACTCCAGAGCTGATCGTAGGGCGTGCGGCTCGTCCGGTAACAACCTCCAAATCTCTCCAGAACGCCATCTGGAAACGCT
Organism: Rubrobacteraceae bacterium; assembly: GCA_041748475.1. GTDB lineage: Bacteria > Actinomycetota > Rubrobacteria > Rubrobacterales > Rubrobacteraceae > JACDDK01. The sequence continues at coordinate 2,473 of JBGTDE010000125.1, forward strand.
GCGAACAAGTCGGAATGTGGCGTGTCTCACCAATGAACCTACGCCACACGTTCGCCATAAGGCTCCTCAGAAAAGGCGCGAGCCTCAACGAACTTAAGGACGCACTCGGCGTCCGGGACACAACCAACATCGGTGTGTACAAGAAATTCATCTAGGGCAAGTCTCTCAAACCGCACAGTTGTTCATCCGAAAGTTCGCCCTCCCTGTAGCGTAACCAAAGTCGTCCGGCTGTGGTCAAAGATATAAAAGAGAAATCTCTACGTCTCGGAACACCTTTTGGATCACTCGGTTAGTTTGTTAATTGCTGGAGTGTGGAATAAACGGTGGGAGAGACAAGAGACACACGTTATAGATCGATCGGCGGATGGAGGAATCGCAAGTTGGCATCCGAAAAATCACAACGAAAATCAAACACTCAGCAATCAGGCGGCGAGCAGTCGCACGAAGAACAGTCAAGCCAGGAAGACCAATCGCAGGCTCAGAACAACCAACAGGAACAGGATGAAGAACAAGGTCAGCAAGGGCAAGATAATTCCACGGAAGA
>JBGTDE010000126.1:0-1959 GCA_041748475.1 Rubrobacteraceae bacterium
AGAGCGCGTGTGGACCTCCGCGCCGCCAAGCTCTTCGGCGCTCACTTCCTCGCCCGTGGCGGCTTTGACCAGCGGTGGTCCGGCCAGAAAGATAGTACCGGTCCCCTTCACTATGACGACCTCGTCGCTCATCGCCGGGACGTAAGCGCCGCCCGCCGTGCAAGAACCCATGACGGCAGCCACTTGTGGGATACCTTTCGCGCTCATGCGGGCCTGGTTATAGAAGATTCGTCCGAAGTGTTCTCTATCCGGGAATACTTCATCTTGCAGCGGAAGAAACGCCCCGCCGGAATCAACCAGATAGATACACGGTAGATGATTCTCTTCGGCGATCTCCTGCGCCCGCAGGTGCTTCTTGACCGTCATCGGGTAGTAGGTGCCGCCCTTCACCGTCGCATCGTTCGCGACGATCATTGCCTCCCGGCCCGAGACACGCCCGATACCCGTTACGATCCCCGCTGCGGAGACCCGTCCATCGTACATACCGTGCGCCGCCAGAGGAGACAGTTCCAGAAAAGCCGTTCCGGGATCGAGCAAGCGTTCTATCCGGACTCGCACCGGCATCTTGCCTCGATCTTCATGCCGCGCCCGAGCCTTCTCCCCTCCTCCGAGCCGCGCTTCCGCAGAGCGTCCACGAAGGTCCACCAGAAGCTCCTCGTAAGCCAAGACATTGCCCCGGAAGGCATCGCTCTTGGGGTCCGCGAGGCTATGCAGAACGCTCATACAGTCATCTTTCGTTCGTCCGTCGACATGACTAGCATGTTATCCGCCATCGGAGCTTGTTGCCAGACAGTCTCAAACTGTTACCAAATAGTTACCGAATCAATGCGTGTTCTGTAATGCTCCGCACTTAATATGCCCTTATAGGTTACGAAAACTCAGTTGAACCGGAGAAGGAGGCGATATGACGAAGACGCTTAAAGTTATGGTGATAGTGACGCTCATGATCGCTCTCTCCACAGGTATCGCCGCTGCTGCTACTGTCGGTGGCACGCGAGGCGACGACGATCTCAACGGGACAAAGGCAAAGGACGGCCTCAAGGGTCTTGGGGGCGACGATTTCATCGGTGGTCGTGGTGGCGACGACGTTCTCAAGGGAAACGGTGGCCGGGACCTTATCTCTGGTGGAGGTGGAAACGACCGAATCATCGGCGGCTCCGGCGACGATGCTTCTCCGTACGTCTTCGCTGGCCTTAGTGGCGGCGCGGGCAACGATTACATCTCCGGCGGTGGCGGAAACGACTACTTGATCGGGGACACCGGTCGCGATACTCTCATCGGCGGCGCGGGCAACGACAGCATCGCAAGCACCTCCGGCGAATCGTACGACGAACCAAACTCTACTGACAAAATTTTCTGCGGCACCGGCAAGGATACCGTCTACGCCGACCGAGCGGACTCAGTAGCCAGCGACTGCGAAAAGGTTATCTACCCCAACGACTAACTTTCCCTCGAACCTTCGCCGGGCTCCGCTGATGAAACATCCCATCTCGGAGCCCGGTTTAGCGTTTACGGGTCTTTGGCTACGTTCCCTGGCTAGCGAAGAGCGGACGTAGATCCTCTAGCTTCTCGTAGCTCCACCACAGGTAGTTGCGGGTGCCGTCCTCGCGCAATGGGTGCAAATCCTCGTGTTCGGGGTCTTCGAGGAAGTCGTCGAATGCCTGTTGCGACGGCCATTCCACAAGTACCATCGCCGTGCGGGGCGGCGTGTCGCCTTCGATAGCAGTGTCGAGCTTACCCAGCGCCGTGACGCGACCACCGTGCTTACCGACTGCATCCACAGATCGCCGGGAATACTGCCGGTACATATCGTTGTCCGCGAGATCAAAGAGATTCAAAGCGTAGATCGGCATCCTACCGACCCTCCTCACAATAGCTTTCAGCAGCCCCGTCAGTCTAACTAAACCGAGAACGACCCGCGAGACTGATAATCGTCTCGCGAGCCGTTTCTGGTTTTCT
>JBGTDE010000127.1:0-6286 GCA_041748475.1 Rubrobacteraceae bacterium
CCCCGCCGGATTTCACGGGCAATGCTTTCACGGAGCAAGTTTTCTACGGCGTGACGGGCGGCCCGGAGCCGTACCAGAAACCCTTCGACGGAGACGTTTTCGAGGAGAAAGCTCCGGCGTTCTCAGAGTTTTTGAACGAGATCGAGCCGGATCTGTGGCGCGAAGGCGAGACTTATCCCGAGACTTCCACGAAGCTCGATGAGCTCTATCAGAACGGCGAGGTCTGGTTGACGATGAGCTACAACCCGTTGCTCGCGCAGCGCCAGATCAGCAAGGGCTTCTTCCCCGAGAGCACCCGCACCTATTTGTTCGAGGATGGGACGCTCAACAACACGCATTATCTCGCGATACCTTCCAACGGTCCTAACAAGGCTGGGGCGCAGGTCGTGGCGAACTTCCTTCAGAGCCCGGAGGCGCAGGTCGAAAAGCAGGATCCGGACGGTTGGGGAGATTTAACAGCCCTTAGTGTTGACCGACTGCCCAAAGACGCAAAGAAGAAACTTTCGCAGCCTGAAGGCAAGGCTACGCTTTCGACGCAGGAGTTGGAGGAGAATCGGGTGCCGGAGGCGAGATCCGAGTGGTTGCTCGCCATAGAAGATGAGTGGAGAGAGAAAGTCTTGAAGGAGTAAGTTTTGGGGGGATGGCTTAGGATCTCGCTTCTCCTCGCGCCGGCTATGTTGGTGATCGGGGTGCTCTTCGCGGGTGGTATCTTCACCGCGCTCGTCCAGTCTCTAGGCTACATGCCCGCTATCGGACAGACGGATCTCAGCCTGGATGCTTACCGCGAGATCCTGACCGGCGACGAGTTTCTATCGTCTCTCGCCCTGACGTTCTATGTCGCGGGAGCTTCGACGGGTATCTCGACGGTGCTGGCGGTTTTGGCGGCGCTGGCTCTTCGGAGGACGGGAGGAAGGGTCTCGTCGGTGGTATTTCAGTTGCCGATCACGATCCCCCACCTCGTAGCCGCCGTTGGCATCGCGCTGGTCATCTCCCAGACCGGCCTCGGAGCGCGACTCGCCGCAGCACTCGGCCTGATCGGGGAGCCTAGAGACTTTCCCGCGCTCCTCTACGACAAGTACGCGGTCGGCATTATTCTCACCTACGTCTGGAAGGAAGTCCCGTTTATCGCGCTGGTGGTTCTGGCGTCCCTGCGCGGCGTTGCCTCGGAACTCGAAGACGTGGCGCGAACACTTGGGGCAGGCGCCTGGCAGCGGTTCTGGTACGTTGTTTTTCCAGTTATCTCCCCAGCGGTGATGGCGGCTAGCTTGATCGTCTTCGCCTTCACCTTCGGCGCGTTCGAGGTTCCGTATCTGCTCGGCAAGACTTATCCGACTATCTTACCCGTGACCGCCTTCAACGAATACCGCGACACGGACCTTGCCGCCCGCCCGATAGCGATGGCTATAAACGTTCTCATCACCCTCATCACCGCTCTCGTCGCGGCGGCTTACCTGCGACTGGCGAAGGATCTCGGTCGTGGGTAAACGTCGTAGTAGCATCGGTCTCATTCTAGTGGCGACGTTGGTAGCCTTGCCGTTTCTGCCGCTGTTGTTGTGGACTTTTTCGGGAGAGTGGCGGTTCCCGGACTTGCTGCCGACGGCCTGGTCGCTGCGCGGGATCGAGTATCTGCTGGAGCCCGGTGGGAAGGTGTTGGTGGCGACGTTGAATAGTCTGGTGATCGGGGTTGGTGTTGCTGTGGCTTCGGTGGTTGTGGGACTTCCGGCGGGGATGGCTCTTGGTGGGTACGAGTGGCGGTTCAAGGGAGTCGTGATCTTCGTTATCCTACTCCCGATACTCGTACCGCCGTTGGCCTCTACAATGGGCGTGCATCTGACGTTTATCCGGCTTGGATTGGCCGACACGATCTTTGGAGTTTTCCTGGTGCATTTGGTGCCGACGGTCCCGTACACAGCGATCATATTGACTAGCGTCTTCGCGGAGCGTCCGGGCGACCTGGAAGAAGTTGCCCGAACTCTAGGAGCGAGCCCGTGGAAGGCGTTTAGGCACGTCACGCTTCCGGACGTGGCTCCGGGTGTGGCGGTCGCGGGTCTATTCGCATTCCTCATATCCTGGGGACAGTACATCTTGACCCTCTTGATCGGGGGCGGAAACGTCGTCACCCTCCCGATGCTCCTGTTCTCCGCCGCCTCCGGCAACGACCCCGTCCTATCCTCCGCCCTCGCCCTCGTCTTCGCCCTACCCGCAATACTAGCTCTCGTCATCGCCCTCCGCTTCCTGAAACCTCGCGATGGCGACGGCGGCAATCCCTTCGTCGGACTCGGCAAAATCTAGTGAGCGCCCGCCTGGAACTCGAAGGTCTCTCCCACCGCTACCGGGCAGCGGAGACGGCTCTCTCGGACCTCACACTTACGGTCGAGCCTGGTGAGTTGGTAGCGTTGCTCGGGCCGAGCGGCTGCGGCAAGACGACGGCGTTGAAGATCGTGGCGGGACTGCTGCGCCCTACTTCGGGGGATGTACGGGTGGATGGTGTCTCAGTCGTTGGAACACCACCGGAGAAGCGGGCGGCGGCGATGGTCTTTCAGAAATCGCTGCTCTTTCCGCACATGACCGTCGAGGCGAACGTGGGTTTCGGACTCAGGATGCGGGGCGTGGATCGGGCAGACACCTCCCGGCGCATCGAGGAGGCGCTACGGCGCGTTCAGATGGACGGCTACGCCGACAGAAGACCCGGCGAGCTTTCCGGCGGTCAGCAACAGAGGATCGCACTGGCAAGAGCCCTGGTAACGGAACCCGGTCTCCTGCTTCTGGATGAGCCTCTAAGCGCCCTCGACGCCAACCTGCGCGAGGAGATGCGGGACCTCGTCAAAGAGCTTCAGCGCGAAGGCGGCTACACGACGGTTTTCGTCACCCACGACCAGGAAGAAGCCGTGGTCCTCGCCGACCGCATAGCCCTGCTCTTCGATGGCAAACTTCAGATGTACGACCAACCATCCGCCTTCTACGACCGTCCCGCGAGCCGAGCCGCCGCCCGCTTCTTCGGCGCGACAAACTTCATAGACGGCCACGCGACCAACGGCAGCGTCGCCACACAGCTAGGAAAACTAAACCTCGCGACCCCAGCAGCACCCGGCGACGTAACACTAACCATCCGCCCCGAAGCCGTGCGCCTTGAACCCGGAGAGAACTCCTTCGCCGCCCAAGTAGTCTCCGCCGTCTATCTCGGCACCCAGGTCCACTACGAGCTAAAAGCCGCCGGAGCATCACTCCGAGCCGCCCTCCCACCCCACATCCGCCTGCACGTCGGGGACGAAATAGAGGCCAGGCTGCCAGCCGAATCGCTTTGGCCGCTGGAGAGCTAGTCGAGGCTCCGCAGTGGGCGCGGAAGCTGCTACTCTGCCGCGTCGGAGATTATTTGGGCGTGATCGAAGGCCAGGTCCACGGTCGAAGGTTTAAGCACCTCGACTTTTGAGGCATCCGTGGTGGCTTGCATCCGACCGTCCGTAACGTGGGCCAGGAAAGCAACGCTGACATTGTGGCCTCGGGGGTCGCGGTCGGGTTCGGAGTAGACTCCTACAAGTCCGTCTAGACTCACGGTCAGGCCAGTTTCTTCTTCCGTCTCGCGAATAGCTGCGGCCTCGACAGTCTCGCCTGTCTCGACGAAGCCGCCGGGGAGAGCCCATTGGCCCTCGAAAGGTTCGTTGGCGCGTTGGATCAGTACAACCCCATTCTCCATCGGGATCACAATATCCACCACCAACTTCGGTGTCTCTGGCTCAGGCATCTCCATACTCCACGGTCGCGGTCCATCGCGCCCGTACTACCCGGAACACGACGCAGCGACACTTTAAAGCCGATGTAGAATCCTTACAGTTAGGATGGTTCCAGGAGGCTTTTGAGATGCGTCAGTTAGCGACGGTTATGGGTTCTACAGGAGCCTCGCTTGGTTTCGTGAATGCGTTGTTGCCGGGGCGTGGTTTGTCGTTCGCGATCGCGATGGTCGGCATCTGTTTGATGGCTATGGTCGGAGCTTACTTTACTATTACGAACCGGGCCGACGATGGTGCGCCTATCCTGCTCGGATGCGCGGTTGGCGCGGCAGTGACGACGCTTCTGTACTATTTCGTGCTGCCAGTGTTCGGGCTCGAAGTCGCCCCGATCCGGGGTTTTGGTCTGTATATTGTTCATGCCGCGCCTGGCGTTCTGCTCCTGTTATCGGCGGTACTGGCTTACCGGTTGCGGGACTCGCGTGGTGGACCTTCGGGAGCGTCCAGAAGTTAGAGGCTAGTCCTCTCGTCCTGTAGCGGTATGCTATGTGGCTTGAGGGGAACATGAAGATATTGTGCATTAGCGACCGGGTGGAGGATAAGCTCTACGGGCCGAGCCTGCAGCAGTATGCTGAAGGGTCCGAGGCGGTGATCTCGTGCGGCGATTTACCTTTCGAGTATTTGGAGTACATCGTCACGTTTCTGGGTGTTCCGGTGTACTACGTTCTCGGCAACCACGACCCGGACGAGTACGGCAAGGAGTATCCGGGAGGCTGCACGCCGCTGGACGGCGAGGTCGTGGAGATCGAAGGTATCCCGGTCGCCGGTCTCTCGGGCTCCATGCTGTACTCTGGCGGCCCGAACCAGTACTCCGAAGGTCATATGCGCCGCAAAGCTCGGGCGTTGTCGTTGAAGCTCCGATGGCGCAAGCTGCGTGGCAAGCCGCCGCCCCGCTTGTTTGTGACACATTCGCCGCCGTTTGGGCTCGGGGACCGCACGGACTTGGCGCATATCGGTTTCGAGTCTTTTCTGCCCCTGATCGACCGTTACGAGCCGGAGTGGTGGTTGCATGGACACGTGCATCTTTATGGGCCGAATCAGGCCGAGCAGCGTCGGCAGCGACGGGGAGAGACGAAGATTTTCAATGTCTACTGGCATCAGTTTCTGGAGGTTTGAGTACCTACGATCTTCCCTGGCTTGTGGTACGGGGTTCGTGGATGTAGGCTTGAGTGATGTACAGGGACCATGACATTCGTGAACAGGCTGAGCGGGACTTTTCTCGCGCCCGCAGAAAGGCTTTCCTGCGGAGAGTTGGAGCTTATCTGCGGCGGGATCCGGCGTCCAATCAGCTTCTCTCATTCGATGAGGTCAAGAGTACGCTCGGTGCGGTGCAGCAGGTAAACATCGGGATGCACGAGATTGCGGTCGACAAGATCGTGGGTAGCGTCGGGCGGCACCGGGATTTCGACCGGGCGTTCCTGCCGTCCAAAGGAGATATCGGCGAGCGCTGGAAGCGCATCGACCAGATGATGCACAAGTCCCAAGACCTGCCGCCGGTCAGCCTGTTCAAGATCGGGGACGCCTACTTCGTAAACGACGGCAATCACCGCGTCTCCGTAGCCCGCCAGCAGGGTATGAAGTCGATAGAGGCGGAAGTCGTGGAACTTCGTAGCCGTGTCCCCATAGACTCGGCCCTCAACGCTCGGAGTCTTCTCCATAAGCTAGAGCATCGGCATCTTCTGGAGCGACTGCCGCTCGACCGGGTGCTGCCGGAGATAACGGTGCGGTTCTCTGACATTGCGGATTACCGGCGACTGGCGACCTACGTGGAGGCCCACGGCTTCCGGCTTTCGCAGCTCTGGCGGCGTTATGTTTCGCCAGAGGAAGTTTTACGTGACTGGTACGAATTCTCGTACCGGCCTATAAGCGACATGATCCGGGAGGACAAAGTCCTCGAAGCCTTCAAGGGTCGTACGGAGTTGGATCTCTACCTCTGGATCGTCTACAACCGCGAACGCCTCGCGCTCGAATCCCGCAACGAGCGTGTCTCGACCGCCGCCTCGAAGGAAGATCTCCTCAAGAAGGGTCGTCGCCGCAACCGCCCCGACAAGTAGAATGTCCTCGCAGGACTAGCGAGGAGGTTGTTGGATCTGAACATCCTTAGCGTAATTTGGTCGCCAACAAGAACCCTTCAGGAAGTGGCGCAGAGTCGCAACGTGTTGGCGGGCGCAATCGTAACGTTAATCTACGCGATTCTCGGCATCGTAGTATCGGTCATCATAGTGCTAGGCGGCATGATGGATGAACAGTTTCGGCAACCGGGGATCAACCTGCCGCCCGGCACGTTTGAGAATTTCACACTCGCCACCGAGATCGGAATAATTCTGTCCGCAGCATTCTCGCCGTTCTTGTGGTGGGTAGCAGTCTCGCTTCTAATGCAACTCACCACGAGCTTCTTCGGCGGCAGTGGACCGTTGAAGGCGATGTTCGCCGTTGTTGGTGTCGCGATGGTGCCGCTGGCGATCAGCAGCTTCTTCGGAATACTTTTGAACGCGACGCAG
>JBGTDE010000128.1:0-7642 GCA_041748475.1 Rubrobacteraceae bacterium
GCGACCGGCTATAGTTCGGAGCGTTCAGTGACCACAAGTGACACTATCAGCTTCGAGCACGATGTAAACCGAGGCTGGATGTCGTCGTATAGTCAGAGTGAGATAGGAGCCAGCATTGAGCGATAAGACCCGTGAGACGGAGTACGCGACCAAGCGCGTCGATGACCGCTACTATCCCGTCATCGTGGACTCTAAAGCCGGTGGACACTACGAGATAAACAACCCCATGACCGGCGGAGTCCTGAGCTACAACAACCCCGAAGCCGCCGAGAAATATATCCAACGCGCCCGCGAGAAAGACAACGCCTAAAAGCTCACGCCTCCCGCCACAGACGGGCTATTACAAGTGTGAGCAGGATGGCGGTAGAGAGGCGAAACAGAAGCAAATATCCGACGTTGACGCCTAGAGGAATGAAGATCAAGGTATCCTCGACCACGGCGTGACAGGCGCAAAGAAAGAGGATCATCAACGTCAACTCGCGCTTCTCGAACTTCTGCTCCCTAACCTGCTCGATAATCACCCCCGCTCCAAATGCGAGCCCAAAGATAAGCCCCCCGGCCATAGTCACCGCTCCCCGAGGCGCGATCCCAAGCGGTCGCATCAACGGACGCACCAATCGGGCGAACCCATCCAGCACGCCGAGATCCTTCAACACCTGTATAAACAACATCACCGGCACGACAATAAGCGCGAGCTGAAGAACACCCACCGTAGCCGTGACAAGCGCTGACGTAACAATCTCCAAAGCCCCCGACGGCGATTCCGGCGAAGCAGCCACGAGGCCATAGCTGGCTTTCTCGCTTCCGCCGCTCCAGGTCAGGTTGACTATCGCTGCCGCTGCCATGGCGACCGCCACTCGAAACCCGATCACCAACGTCGCGCTCACCCCGATCCTGCGGCAGATCGCCGTCTCCACCGGCAATCCATGCGAGAAACCAAGCATTAACGCCAGAATAAAGACTTCCTTCACCGAAAGGTCCATAGAAAGGATCGCGCCAATAGCCGCGTACAGGTTCAACAAGTTGCCGAGCACCAGAGGAACCGCCGCTTCTCCTGGAAGCCCGATCACACCCATAAGCGGTGCCAACCCAGAAATGAGCCCCTCATACAATGGCGTGTATCGAAGCACCGAAACCACCACGGTAACCGGAAAAACAACCTTCCCAAGCACCCAAGTAGTCCGCAGCCCACTCCGCAACCCCTCAAGCCACGAAACCCGCCGCAAAAACCCCACTAAACTCAAACGAACCTCTCTACACCACGCAAAAACACAAGCAAACTCGCCCCCCACTATACATGCACACGCTCACAGTGCCATTGCCAATGCGAACACACTCCAAGAGCAGTCTACGGTTTTTAATGCAGCGGTCTGCGTATAGTCTATGGTATATACTGAAACCATGCAGGAGCGAGATGTTTGAATGGGATCAGTACAACCTCGACCATATCGCCCGTCACGGAGTCGGTCCAGATGAAGCCGAGGATGCTGCTTCGGAGCCCGATCGCGTCTCTTTCTCGGCCAGGAAGATTGGTCGTGTGGGCTTCATCGGCATGACCGAAGCTGGAAGGGTGCTTGTAGTTATTCTGGACCAGGCTGGAGACCTGTGGCGAGTAGTAACCGCACGAGACGCCAGCTCAAATGAGAAGAAATCGTACAGGAGGCGGCAGCGATGAGCAACGAGAAGAAGCAGATCAGAGATCTGTCCGACGTGCCGGATCTCTCGACCGAGAAAGACGCCCGAGAATTCTGGGACACCCACGAAGTTACCGAGGAATACCTGAAGAGTGCCGGGCCAGTCGCGGAAAAAGACGCGCCGCAAGCTCGCCCGCGAACGAACCGCACCAAACCAATAGCCGTTCGCTTCGATGACGATGTAATCGACCGGCTAAAGCAACTTGCAGAGCACAAGCACAAAGGTTATCAGACTCTCTTGAAGGAGTTCGTCTCCGAACGACTTTACGAAGAAGAGAAGCGCGAAGGGATACTCAAATAAATGATTGGGAGCCTCTATCCATCAAGAACGATGCCTCGTAAGTTACAGGAGTCGCAGAGTGGACTGTGTCCCGAACCCAGAAACCTATAGAGAAGACGTACACAAAGCAACCAGGTGATTCCGAGCGGGTCGCAACCTTTCGCCGCTCTGCTATTTACTTACGCCTTTCGCACCTTCTACCTCGGCGAACAGTTCGGACAGGCTCATATCTAAAGCCTCTGCTATTCGATAGAGGTTGACGACTCCGACGTTTCGCTGGCCTCTTTCGACACCGCCCATGTACGCCCTATTCAATTTTGCTTCTTGTGCGAACGCTTCTTGGCTGAAACCTTGCGCGGCGCGGAGGCGGCGTATGGTGCTTCCGACTTCCTTTAGTAACTCGCTCGACTCCACAAGAGCATTTGAGCTTCTCGCTCTCAATTAGTCCACAGCATATTTACACACGTTCTATTTGCATCTATGATGTCCTGGTTGGTTATAGGAGGCGACGAACAATAAGGAGGATAGGTTTGTTTAGGTTAACGATGGTGGCGGCACTGATGGCTCTGCTGACTTTAAGTATCGGTGTCGTGGCGGGAGCGCAAACTCAAGACCCGCAAACCGGAGAAGTCACATGTCCCGAAGGTCAAGTGCCGGTCTACGGCGAAGGAGGCGGCGCCTTCTGTGATACGCCGGAACAGCAGGAAGCTGCGCCCGGAGCGCAGCCTGAAGCACAAAGCCCCATACCGCCTGGACCTGCACGCTGTGAAGGGATAATTGTCCAAGCGGAGTTTGAGGCTTGTGTTGCTCAAGGTGGGCCGATCGAACCCTCAGAAGCTCCGATCGAAGAGCCTGTAGCTCCTGCGTCTCAGTACAGTACGGAGGACGCTGCTCCGAGCGGCACACTTCCCGATACTGGTGGCTTGCCCTTGACGTTGATTGCTGGCGCTATGCTCGTGAGTGCGGGTTTTCTTATTCGCAAAAGGTGACTGGTTGCACTGTTGGTCTTGTCTCGTAGGGAGGTACTTTATTTTGCGTAGATTGATGATGTTGTCCGCGCTGGTCGGATTGTTGACCATGACTGTAGCCGGTATCGCTAACGCGCAGGCGGTAAGTTGCGAACAGTTCGTTTCGGCTGCGGGTAATCCTTCGCAGTTTGGAGCGCAGCAATTCTACGACTTCAACGCCACGCCCGAACAGCAAGCGACTCTTGACGTGGACAGCGACGGCTTTGCGTGTGACGACTTGGAGACTGGTGTAGACAACCTGGGTGAAACTGACGACGACCGTGCAGCAGCAGAGGCTTCCACCGCTACCGCTGCTCCGGCAAGTACGACAACCGTTGTTTTGCCCGACACTGGAGGTGCTTCACTGCTTGTGCTAGGCGCTGGTATTGCGCTGACAGGCGGCGGATTGCTCATTCACAAGAGATAATTGGTGAACACTGCCGGGATGCTTTTAGGTGAGCGTCCCGGCTTTTTTGCATTCGCTCGTAAACTTAGGCTCTCAAAGTCGGAGACAGCCGTATATCAAGGGAGCCCATCAGCGGACAATCCTTTTTGGATGCTTTCTACACACTGACCATATCTAAGAGAGCAACTCTTCAAATCCGGCTTCATCCAAAACCGGCACGCCGAGCTTCGTTGCTTTCTCCAACTTCGAGCCTGCGTCTTCGCCAGCCAGCACGTAATCGGTGTTCTTGCTGACGGATGAGGTGAATGTTCCGCCTGCGGCCTCTAGCTTCTCGACGTAGTGGCTGCGGGGCCGGATGAGGGTGCCGGTGATTACCACTCGTTTGCCGGAGAGCCGTCCATCGGTGTTGCCAGTGGATTCCTTGCCGAAGTCTAGACCCAGAGCGATCAGGCGCTCCACGAGAGCGCGGTTGTCTTCGAGGGCGAAGTATTCGACTATGGCGCGGGCTACTACTTCGCCGATGCCGTCTATCTCGATGAGTTGTTCGGTTGTTGCGCCTGTCAGTAGGTCTTCGCCGCCGAAGCGTTCGGCGACGAGGTTGGCTGTTACGGTTCCTACGTGGCGTATTCCAAGAGCGTAGAGGACTCGGGAGAACGGTTGTTGTTTGCTGCTTGTTATTGCCTGGATCAGGTTCTCCGCGCTCTTCTTTCCGAAGCCCTCCAGGGGGATCAGGTCTTCGGTCCCTAGTCCGTACACGTCCGCTACGTCCGCTATCAGACCGAGGTCGAAGATGCGTTTGCAAAGTTTCTCGCCGAGGCCGTCGATATCCATAGCCGATTTGGAGGACCAGTGGATCACATGCTCCAATGCCTGCGCCGGACACCGCGAATTTACACACCGCGTAACTGCTTCACCCTCTGGTCTGGATAGTGGCTCCTCGCAGATCGGACAAATTGTCGGCATGACGAATTCGTGTTCCGTGCCGTCCCGGTCTTCCGTCACGGCTTCGACTACCTGCGGGATCACATCCCCCGCGCGCTCTATAACGACGGTATCTCCTATAAGAACGCCCTTCTCCCTAACGTAGTCCTCGTTGTGCAACGTGGCCTTCGAGATCGTAACCCCGCCCACGTTTACCGGGGCGAGTACGGCCTGCGGGGTCACCGCTCCCGTGCGCCCGACGTTCACGATTATGTCCAGTAGCTTCGTGCGCCCGGCGAGCGGCTCGAACTTGTACGCTATAGCCCAGCGCGGAGACTTAGCCACGGCGCCCAATGAACGCTGCTGCTCCCGCGAATCCACCTTCACTACAACACCGTCGATCAAATATCCTACCGACTCCCGCTCTGCGGCCCACTTCTCGCACTCGGCCACCACCGACTCAATGTCCTCGTGAACGGTATACGGATTGACGCGCAGCCCATAACTCTTCAACGCCGCCAACATCTCCGAGTGGCTCTCGAAGGTCTCGCCTCCCTCACCAACCCCGTACAGCAGGATGGTCAGCGGTCGCCGGGCCGTCACGCGGGAGTCGAGCTGCCGAATAGAACCAGCCGCCAGGTTACGCGGGTTGGCGAACGGCTTCTTGCCTTCGGCTTCGAGCGACCGGTTTAGTTTCTCGAAGTCCTCCAGGGGGATGTACGCTTCCCCGCGAGGCTCCAGCACCGGCGGCGCGTCGTATTCGAGGCTCTCCGGTATGGAACGCACAGTGCGTAGGTTAGCGGTTACGTCCTCTCCAATGGTCCCGTTCCCGCGGGTCGCGCCGCGCACGAAACGTCCGTTCTCGTAGCGCAGGGAGACCGCCAGGCCGTCTATCTTTAACTCGGTGATGTAGCGGAGGTTTGATAGTTCCTCCTCATCGTCGCCCAGGAGACGGCGGATGCGAGCATCCCACTCGTGGAGATCGGGGATTTTCCGGGCGTTCGCGAGAGAAAGCATCGGGACCGCGTGCTGAATCTCCTCGAAACCCTCCAGGGGGTCACCGCCAACCCTTTGAGTGGGTGAATCTGGAGTGACTAGCTCTGGGTGATCCAGCTCGATAGTTTCAAGTTCCTTGTAGAGAGCGTCGTACTCTGAGTCGGGGATCTCCGGCGCGTCTTCGATGTAATAACGGCGGTTGTGATACCGCAGTTGCTCGCGCAGGGCTTCGACTCGTTCGCGGGTGTTGGATGTCTCGCTCACGCGGGCATTATACGTGTGGTCGCCGCACCTTCCAAAATTCGATGACGTTGGCGTTATACTGACCGACCGATGCCGAACCGCAAGGTCAAAAAAGAGTTGCAGACCCTGGAGGTCTTCGAGAAGAGCCTGGAAGAGGAGATCTCGATGACCACGGACTTCGATCTCTCCCTGAGCGTCCTCGTCGTGCAACGAGACGACGGCTGGGACGAAGACTCAACCCGCCTGGCCCTCGAAGCGTTGCGGGTCGCGGACCTCGTAACCGCCACAACCCCCGAAGAAATATCCATCGCACTCCCGAACACCCGCACCGAGGATGCCCTAATCGTCGCTCGCCGGCTGCGCGAAGCCGTCCCGGAAGCCCGTCTGGGCATCACTCCACACTACAACGGAGACGCTGTCCCCGACCTCCTGAGACGCGCCCGCGACTCAGCCGCGAGTGCGTAGCAAAGCGGAAACTCCCATGTCCTACTTGAGATTCCTGCTTCTGGTCTTCACTGTCTCACTGACCTTTGTAGCCTGTTCATCGGAGCCCGAGAGTGAGAAAGTAGTCGCACCGCCGAAAGGTGGCGACCCGTTAGCAGCGTTCTCCGGGGTCGACAAAGCGGATAAGGCCGCATCCAAGTGGCAGGGCGACGCCAAACTCTACGCCATAGCGAGCCCCGCGCCGCAGGTCGACAAGGCCGGGCGTTCACCGGCTTGGCTCTACACCTACGTTTCCAAATCCTCCGGGACGGTGGCGAGTGTGACCGTGGCAGGTGGAGAGGCTGAGATAGCGCCCGAGCAAGAATTGCCGGAGGACCAAGTACGTGAGATCTCCTCGAACACTCTGCCGCCGCCGTCCAATCTCAAGGACAGCATCGAGGCGATAAAGGATGCCGGAAAAGTGCGCGACGTTTTGGCGCAGAAAGAAGATGTCGAGGTCACGGCGGGACTGGACTCGTTTTCGAGTGAGTCTCCGGTCTGGATCTTCTCGACAACTCAAGGCGAGGAGCGCGTGGAGCAGAAAGTCCCCGCTAGCTGAACTAGATCGTAGCCGAATTCGCTCGGGCCGGTGGCGAGACTAGCTATAAATGCGTATGATTACCCGAACGTGGATGGAGAGACTAGCAACCGGAGGAACGCGCGGGCTGTAAAGACCCTGGCTCTACTGTACCTCGCGCTCACGTTAGCGTCCCTGCTGTTGGTCCACGGAACAAGCTACGAGCCAGCGGTAGCGCTGGTCCCGCTGTACTTCGCGGTAACCGTTGGAGTCACGGGCGCGGTAGCCTTGCTGCTGCTGCCGACCGGTCAGTTCACGATGGGATTCTGCATCGGGCTGTACGCGTTGCTGGCAGCCATCGTGGCTATGATGATCTTCTTCTCCGGTGGAGTTTCGAGCGAATTGTACGGGCTGTGCTTCCCGCTTCTGATCGTTGGTCTTCTGCATCGCTCTCGTCTAATCGGTATGGTGGCCCTGATCTTCGTCCTGGTTTTCTACTTTTTGGCTATGATGCCGGACCTCTTGAGCGGCGACACTGAAGCTCCAGGACTCACGATGTTCCGTCTGGTGCTCTTCGCCCTTATTGGTGTCTTCGTGACAGTGGCCCAGGGTTCTTCCGTGGAAGAGGAGGAAGAGCAAGAAGCCGCGCCGGAAGAAGGTAGTGCTGTGTTGCTGGACAGGACTGCGGATCAGTTGAGTGCTCGTAAGGGCGTGCCGGTGGCGGTCATACTCGTGGATCCAGGTCGCGAGTTAGAAGATATGGATTTACTTCTCGACCGGGTTCGGTCCCGGATCGGAGACCCCATCCTTCTGGGCGAGGGAGCGGTCTTCGGCGTCGTGCTCTCCGGTGTGGACGACCGGGCCGTCGAGAGCGCCGCCCGTCGGGCGTTGGCGGCGGCGAGTTCTCTGGGAGCGGCCGAAACTCGGGCGGGAGCGGCGATCTACCCTCGCGACGCTCGCTCAGCGGAGGATCTTCTGGTAGCCGCCGGACAAGCCCTGGAAGCGGCCTTCGAGATAGAATCCCCGAGCGCCATCGTCCTCGCCGGACGAGGCACCACCCCCGCCGAGAACCCCTACCGCGCCGCCCGATAGTAC
>JBGTDE010000129.1:0-5079 GCA_041748475.1 Rubrobacteraceae bacterium
GAGATCAACGACGACGACGAAGTCCTCGAAATGAAGGACGTCAAGGTCGTTATCGACGCAATGAGCGTCCCGTACATCATGGGCTCCGAGTTCGACTACGTCGACGGCCTCATGGGTGCTGGCTTCGCCGTAAACAACCCGAACGTTCAGGGCGGCTGCGGCTGCGGCTCCTCCTTTACCTGCTAGGGACCAGCTAGAAAGAATCTTCAATAGGTCCGGGGCTCAAGCCTCGGGCCTATTGTTTTGCCGCAAACACACGGGCTTCACGTCTAGAGAACGTCTTTTTCGACTAGCTCTTTCAGGATATCGACGCTTTCGGGGCAGAGTTTGTCGCCACTGTCGGAGTCCAGGATGCTTATTACCTTCTCCATTGGCATAGCAGCCCGGTAGGGGCGATCTTTGGAGAGTGCGTCGAAGATGTCGGCTACGGCTAGTATTCGGGAGGGTCGATCTAGATCGTCGCCGGTGATGCCCCGGTGGTAGCCGGTTCCGTCGAGTTTCTCGTGGTGGTTGGCGGCGGTTTGGGCGATGGGTTGGAAGGCCGAGACGCGAGAGAGGATGTCGTATGTCAGGCGCGGATGATTCTTTATTATGCCGAATTCCGCGTCCGTCAGGCGACCTGGTTTGTCGAGGATGCTGTTCGAGACACCGAGCTTGCCGATGTCGTGCAGGAGTGCTGCCCGCTTTAGGTCGCGTAGGGCTTCGGGCTCGAAGTCCAGTTGTTTGGCTATTGCAACGGCGACTTCGGTGACACCTTCCGAGTGCGTGTAGGTGAACGGGGATTTCGCGTCGATAATCTGGGAGAATGCTTCGGCTACGAGATCCAGGCGTTCCGGTGTCACCTCTACTACTTGGTCCTCGGGCTCCAGGCGTGAGATATCCGGCCCGAGCTCCGGGGCTCGTATGTCCTTCCAGAGCGAACCGTCCTTTGTGAGCGAGAGGAACGCATCCACGACATCCGGGTCGAACCATGTCTTGCGGCGAGCTTTTGCAACCTCCTCGGCTCGTGCGGGACCGAAACCGGAGTAAAACACCTCAGCCGTCTGAGCCAGCCCGCAGATTCGGGAGAGCAGCGGAATCTCATCTCGATGCAAGCCGTCGGGGTGACCGCGACCGTTCCAGTGTTCATCGAGGTTGCGGATCGCCTGTGCAGAGGCTTCAGGAAAACCCATGAGGCGCACGATCTCCGCCCCGCGCTCACACCGGATGAGAACGAGTTGGCGGGCGCCTTTCTGGCCTTCGAGGCCCACCGCGAAGAACCTTCGGGCTTTGGTCCAGATAGCACTATCCGGGCTGACCGTACTCGCCACGTACTTTACCGCGTGCGGCAATCGGCTCCAGTCCACTGTCTTGAAGGCTTTTTTGGTCTCGAAATCGTCGGAGCCGAAGAGGGCGGTGATCTTGGATGCGTTGCTGGAACATCCGGCATCCTTGAGCAACAGTGCGTAGAACAAAGCCGACCGGTCCTCTTCTGAGAGCCTGAGTCGTTCGCCGATCTTCATCCCGATATAACACGAACGAAGAACATGCCCCTCCGGCTGTCCTTCCACTATATCTAGCGCGTAAGACAGCGCGGAGAGTACCTCCGAGAGTCTTACGTGCTCTATCTTCTTATTGAAGGTTTTTGTCTCCACCATCGCACCTCGGTCGATTGCCTAGAAATATTATCGACCGATTACTGAAAACCTTTAGCGAACACGGATACTTTAGTCGAAGGAAGGGAGCGGAGGTCCGTTTGGGAAGTCCTTGCCCCATACGGCCTGCCAGTGCTCCACCTGAGAGTCGCTCATCCCACAACTCGCGCCATGTGAAGCACTCGGGGCAAACGGCTGACGTGAACGGCGTGAGCAAATGCCCAACTCAGTAGTGCTTCTCGGAGACTTCATCCCCGCACGCAACGCACATCCGCGGAGCTTCCCACTAAGGAACCCCGTTCGTTTCGCAGCCTACCACGCGAACGCCGCCCCGGAAAACTCCACGACTGTATCGCTACTGTTGTAGCATCATGACCTTCTCATTGTAAGCTCTTCGATGGACTTGTATATAGCGGCTACGCCACTCGAACTGGCTACGCCGCCTTCTCTGGTTGTGTTGCGCAACTCATCCACGGACATTCGCAAGATCTCGATTCGCTCGTGTTCGTCGGGCTCGGTCGGCCCAACTTCCTCAACTCCTTGCGCTAGAAAGAGATATGCCCAGTTATCCTTGAGGCCCGGCGACGATGCTACTGCTCCGAGTGAAGTCCACTCGCCGCCACCGAAGCCTGTCTCTTCTCGTAGTTCGCGTTTTGCGGCGACTATTGGTTTCTCGTCGGGTTCGACGAGGCCCGCTGGAAGTCCAAGCTCCATCATCTTCAGGGGCGGTCGGTACTGGCGGACCAGGATAACCTCTCCTTGCGATGTGACAGGGAAGATGATCGCTGCGTCCGGTCGCTCCACGACGTAGTACGGATCCTTGATCGCGCCGTCCGGCAACCGGAGCCGATCCGAACGCAACGTGAAATAAGGGGTCTGAATGAGCTTCTCCGAGGAGAGCGTCTCCCACCCGTCACCCAAACCGTCAGCCGCCAACGCCAGCCTCGTCCGTAGCGCCGGTATCCTCACCGGTAAGTATCTCCGGCAGGTTCTTGGTGAATGCGCTCCGGGCCATGATGCGGTCGCAACCAGCCTCCCGTGCCGCGACCGCGAGGTCTTTCTGCACATGAGAGAGGAAACCCAGGGTTCGGACGTTCGTTAGGGCTGCGTCGGAATTTACAGCTTGCAAGAGCTGCAGCGGCTCGAAGCGATCTGAGTTGAGGTCCAGGATCAGGAGACTCGGTGGGTCATCGTGTAGGGATTCGAGGAGTTTGCGCGGAGAGCGGGGGAAACGTACCGCCACGCCCAGAGAGTCGGCGGTACCGGAGATCTTGCTTTTGAATAACAAGTCTTCGACGGCTGCGAGTACGTTGCTCACTACTTTTCGGGCTCCCTCTGCTATTCTAGTTTTGGAGGTATAGCGAATACATTGTACTCCGTCGCAGTGCGGTATCCTATTCTCGTGAGCGAAAGAGCACTCGAATTCCGCGCCGGGTTGCGGCGCACGAGGGATACCCTCTCTAATTTCACGCCGTTTCTGAAGCCCCGTCGCAAGGGGCTCTTTATGGCGCTTGTGATCCTGTTGGTCGAGACCGTTGCGAGCCTCGCCCAGCCCTGGCCGCTGGCCCTGACAATCGACTACGTGCTGAACGGAAACAAGGAGCTTCCCGGCTTCTGGCCGGAGTGGTTCGCGGATCCAGCGTTGTTGCTCGCTGGGATCGCGTTTCTTACAGTTATGATCTTCGCCCTCACACGCAGTATCGCGTCGTTTCGACGGTACTTGCTTCAGAAGCTCGGACAGGAAACGGTCTTTGACGTGCGCGAGGCGCTGTACTCCAAAGTCCACGCGCTGGGCCTCGATTATCATGGCAAAAAACGAACTGGAGATACCATCACCCGCGTCACGAGTGACGTCAAGGAGATCCGGAGCCTGCTAGTGGACTCCTTGGTGGAGGTGTTGTCGTCGATCTTAATCCTGTTCGGAATGCTCGGCATTATGTTGTGGATGAACTGGCAGCTCACGCTACTCGCCCTGACCTCGATACCGTTCCTCTTTCTAGCTGTCCAACGCTACCGGAAAGCCCTGATCGAGCGAATGCGCGTCGTTCGCACCAAGGAAGGCGCTATCGCCTCGGTGATGCAGGAAGCCATAACCGGCATCCGGGCCGTGAAACTCTTTGGCCGCGAGGAAAGCGAGATGGAACGCTTCCGCAAAGAGAGCCGTGACTCCCTAAAAGCCAGCATCGACTCTTCGGTCATCGAGGCGAAGTTCTCTATACTTCTAGGCACCGTCGGCGGCGCAGGCACGGCTCTCGTGATGTACTTCGGAGCTCGTCAGGTCCTCTCGGGAGCTCTATCTCTGGGCGACCTCACCGTCTTCGTGGCGTATCTGGCGTTGTTCCTGTCGCCGCTGTGGGCCTTGAGTCGTCAGGCTAATCAGATCGGCAAATCCCTGGTCTCGGGCGAACGGATAGTGGATCTTCTGCGAGCCGAACCTACCGTAAAAGACACGCCGGATGCTCGGACCGCGCCGCGCTTCGATGGTCGGGTCACCTTCGAGGATGTGCGGTTCTCCTATGATGAGGAGTCCGGCGAGGTGCTACGGGGTATGGATTTCGAGGTTGAGGCTGGTAGCCGTGTGGCGCTTGTGGGCATAAGCGGCGCGGGCAAGACGACGGTCACAAGCCTCGTGGATCGACTCTACGACCCGTCGAGCGGGCGGGTGCTGATCGACGGCGAGGATATCCGGCGGTTTACGTTAAAGTCGCTCCGGGATTCGATAACCTTTGTGCCGCAGGAGCCGATGCTCTTCCGGGCGACGGTGGCCGAGAATATAAGCTACGGTCTGCCGGACGCGAGCCGCTCTGAGATAGAAGCCGCCGCCGAGCTTGCAGGAGCGGGCGAGTTTGTGGCCGAGCTGCCCGAGGGCTATGATACGCTGCTCTCCGAGCGGGGCGAGAGCTTGAGCGGGGGACAGCGGCAGCGAATCTCCATTGCGCGGGCGATGTTGCGGGACACGCCCATACTTATACTGGACGAGCCACAGACCGGTTTGGATGCCGAGGCGGCCAATGCGGTAGAGGAGAGTTGGCGGACACTCACCGAGGGAAGGACAACGTTTGTGATAGCGCACGAGTTGAGGTTGGTCCGGAGCGTGGATCAGATCCTGGTTTTGGAAGAAGGTCGCGTCGCCGAATCCGGCGTCCACGAGGATCTCGTCTCATCCGGCGGCCTCTACACCCGGCTAAATGACCTGCAAGACCACGAAACGGCTGCGGAGCGTCCATGAGAGAACTCCTAATACTCTGCATCGTACTGACCGGCGTAGTAGCGGCGATCTACATCTCATTTCGGTAACCTCACAACGTCTAGGTATCGGTCAACTTGTAGCCGGAGCCCCGGATGGTAAGGATGTAGCGGGGGTTTTGGGGATCTGGCTCTATCTTCTTTCGTATGTGTTGTATGTGAACGTCGGCGGCTCGGGCTTCGCCGAAAAAGTTGCCGT
>JBGTDE010000130.1:0-5384 GCA_041748475.1 Rubrobacteraceae bacterium
GAGGCGGACTTCTCGTATTCCGTAGGGGGAGTGGGCCGCTTCCGAGTCAATGCTTTCAAGCAGCGGGGGTCCACGTCCATCGTGATGAGGTTTATTCCCTTCGGGGTGCCTAAGTTCGAGGAACTGGGGTTACCGGAAGCCATAAAGAAGCTCTCCTATGAGGAGCGGGGAATAGTTCTGGTCACAGGGACAACGGGTAGTGGTAAATCCACTACGTTGGCATCTATGTTGGATCTCCTGAACCGCACGACAGCGAAGCACATCGTCACCATTGAGGATCCAATAGAGTTTCTTCATCGGGATGACAAGAGCATAATCAACCAGCGTGAGGTCGGTACGGATACGGTCTCCTTCGGACGGGCGCTACGGCGAGTGCTTAGGCAGGATCCCGATGTCATTTTGATCGGTGAGATTCGGGATGCGGAGAGTGCTCAGATCGCTTTGTCGGCGGCTGAGACCGGGCACCTCGTCCTCAGTACGCTGCATACTCTGGACGCGACAGAGACCGTCAACCGCATGATCGACCTCTTCCCGCCGCACGAGCGGGCGCAGGTTCGCACTATGCTCGCCGGTACGCTTAGAGGGATCATCGGACAGCGTCTCATCCGGTTGAAGGGTGGCCGCGGGCGAGTAGCGGCGTGCGAAATCATGGTAACCACCGGACGCATCCAGGACTTCATAATGGACCCCGCACAGACCGGCCAGATCCAGACGGCCATCTCCGAAGGCGAATACTACGGTATGCAAACTTTCGACCAATCCCTCCTGAAGCTGATCGAAGAAGATCGCATCAGCTACGAGGAAGCCCTACAAGTTGCGAGCCGCCCACAGGACTTCCGCCTGATGGTCCAATCCCTGGGCCTCGGCGTCGCCCGTTGATAACCGCCTGACCTTACAGGATAATCGTGTCCGGCAGCGAGCGTTTCGCTACCGGACACGTTTTTGTATTCAACTTGGAGGTAAGGTCGTTTTTAGAGAAACCCAAGACCGCAAATCGTGGAACCGCGCCGTGGAAAACCTCGGCGGCAGCGTCCTGCAGTCCTGGGAATGGGGCGAATTCCGCGAGAGTCACGGCTGGCGTCCCCTACGTCTCATAAACGACACCGAGACAGCCGCCGCCCAAGTGCTTCTTAAAGACATTCCGATACCTGGCCTGGGCGCTCTGGCCTACGTCCCACACGGCCCTATCTGCTCGGACGACCTGTTCGGCGGAGCGACGACAGCGGTCTCGGACCACGCCCGAAGCAACGGCGCCGCTCTCATCAGGATAGAGCCTCGCCGGGAGCAGGGGCTCCGCGTTGAAACGGATGGCTTTACGCGGAGCGAAAGCTCCGTGCAACCAAGCTGTACGCGCATTCTCGAAGTCCTAGGGGACGCGGAGGAGCAGTTGAAGGCGCTCCCCAAAGACACACGCTACGGTGTTCGGAGGGCAGGACGCGAGGGTGTTGTGGCCGGTCTCTCAAATGAGCCGGAGCAGGATCTGGAAGTGTTCCTCGATTTGCTAGAGGAGACTTCCTCGCGGCAGAATTTCGCTCTGCGGTCCCGCGCTTACTACCGGGACTTTCTCCAAAGTCTGCCCGCGCATCTCGTAGTGGCTCGCAAAGAAGGCGAGGATCGACTGTTGGCGGGTGCGGTCGTACTGACGTTTGGCGAGGAAGCATACTATCTTTACGGTGCTTCGGCGGCGGAGAGCGACAACTTGTACGCCTCCTACGCGGTGCAGTTCGCGGTCCTGGATGTAGCGCGGGAGGCTGGAGCGCGGCGTTACGACATGTGGGGACCGTGCAAGCCTCGTGAGGGAGACCCTCTCTGGGGCGTGTATCAGTTTAAGAAGAAATTCGGCGGATTCGAGGAGAATTACGTGGGGGCTCACGAGCGGGATCTCCACCCCGTCAAAGGGCCGTTGGCGCGGGCGGGCATTAAAGGCTACTACGCCGTTCAGAAGCTCCGGGGCAAAAGCTCCGGCCCCATAGCCGACTAAAACCGCGAAGGCGGCGCGTCTTGCGGTACAATCCCGATTCGAGCGCCTGAGCCGCAGGGCCATTTTCTTTGCCTGGAGACTTTCTACGGATGAGTTTCGCAGGGTGTCGATGTCGCGGTAAGACGAAAACCGATTGGGAGAACACATGGAATATCGTAACATCGCCATCATAGCGCACGTGGACCACGGCAAGACAACCCTGGTGGACGGAATGCTCACGCAGACTCTAGAGCTTGGACACGGACAGGAGATCTCCGAGCGAGCCCTGGACAGCAACGATCTCGAAAAGGAACGCGGTATTACGATCCTCGCCAAGAACACGGCGATTGAGTACGGAGGGGTCAAGATCAACATAGTCGATACCCCCGGACACGCGGATTTCGGCGGCGAAGTCGAGCGAGTGCTGGGCATGGTCGACGGCTGCCTGCTCCTAGTAGACGCGGCGGAAGGACCGATGCCCCAGACGCGCTTCGTTCTTAGGAAGGCAATCGAACTCGGCCTCAAGCCAATCGTGGTTATAAACAAGATCGACCGCCAGGATGCCCGACCCGAAGAGGTCGTGGACCTTACTTTCGACCTGATGGCGGATCTCGGCGCGACGGACGAGCAACTCGATTTCCCGATCCTCTACGCCATCGCCCGCGAGGGCAAGGTTTTCACAGATCTCGCCGAGCCTAGAGAGGACATGAAGGAACTGTTCGAGACGATCCTGGAGCAGATACCGCCCCCGGAGGTGTCTCTCGATGAACCGTTCCAGATGGTGGTTACGAACTTGGATTACTCTGAGTATCTGGGGCGTATCGTGGTGGGCCGAGTGCGGCGTGGAAAGGTTGGCCGTGGCGAGTTCGTCAACCTGATGCACAAGGACGGCACCATGACGAAGACTCGCGTAGCTCAGCCGTTCACACACCTCGGTCTCCATCGCATCGAGGCTGAAGAAGTCAGCGCAGGAGACATCGTGGCGTTGTCCGGGATAGAGGGCGCCCAAATCGGGGAGACGGTCGCGGATCTCGCGGACCCGTCGGCTCTGCCGATCATCACGGTGGACGAACCAACGGTGAGCATCGTCATGCAACCGAACACGAGCCCATTCGCGGGGCTCGAAGGCAAGTACGTTACGTCCCGGCACCTGCGCGACCGGCTGCTTCGGGAGGTCCAGACAAATGTTTCCTTGCGCGTCGAGGAGCTTAGGCCCGACGAGTTTGAGGTATCGGGACGCGGAGAGTTGCACCTGTCGATCCTGCTTGAGACTATGCGGCGCGAGGGGTATGAAGTGCAGGTTGGCTCCCCGAAAGTTATTGTGCGGGAGATCGACGGCAAGAAGCACGAGCCGGTAGAGCATCTGGTGATCGACGTCCCGGAGGAGTTCGCGTCTAACGTGATAGGGGTTCTCAGCGCTCGCAAGGGTAAACTGGCGGACATGGAGCCGCAGGGCTCGCGCACCCGGATCGAGTTCCGCATTCCGTCGCGGGCGCTATTCGGTTTCCGAACGCAGTTTCTGTCCATGACTCAAGGGACCGGCATCATGAACCACGTTTTCGACGGCTACGCGCCGTGGGCGGGAGAACTGAAGACGCGGCGCAACGGCAGTCTGGTGGCGATGGAGGCCGGTAGCGCGTTCGCCTACTCCATCTGGAAGCTGCAGGAGCGCGGCGGCTTCTTTATCCAGCCTGCTACGGATGTCTACGTTGGTATGGTCGTGGGTGAGAACGCCCGAGAGAACGATCTGAACGTCAACGTGTGCAAAAACAAGAAGCTCACCAACGTCCGGTCCTCCGGGGCCGACGACGCGCTGAACCTCACCCCAATTCGGACTCTCACCCTGGAGGACGCGCTCGAATACATCGGGGGCGACGAGTTGGTGGAAGTAACACCAAACTCCATCCGGCTGCGAAAGAAGATCCTGGAGCCCGGTATGCGTAAGGGCTAACAAGGGCTGGCGGACGGCCTCGGCGGTTCGGCTCTATAATGTGGGCATGAAAACCATCTGCTTTCTCTCGGATTTTGGATTGTCGGATGATTTCGTGGGGACTTGCAAGGGTGTGATCTCACGGATCTCATCGGGAGCTAACGTGATCGACCTGACGCACTCCGTCCCTGGGTTCGCCGTCGAAGCGGGAGCGGAGATCCTAGAGCACGCAACCCGATACATGCCAGAGGACTGCGTCTTTCTGGCGGTAGTGGATCCCGGCGTCGGAACCGAGCGCCGGGGGATGGCCTTACGGACCAATGATGGCGCTATCCTGGTGGGACCGGACAACGGGCTCCTGATACCCGCCGCTGAATCCCTGGGCGGCGTGGCGGAGGCCGTGCTCCTGAAGAACCCGGAGTACTGGATCCACCCGGTCTCCAACACTTTCCACGGTCGGGACGTGTTCGCTCCAGCAGCGGCGCACCTGGCCGCCGGAGTCGATCTCTCAGAACTCGGTGATTCCATCTCCCTAGATTCCCTAACGACATTGTCGCTCCCGGACGTGAAGCAACCTCTGAGTGAGGAACTCGACGCCCGAATTATCGACGTGGACAGATTCGGAAACGCACGGCTCTCGATCCGACAGTCCGAGTCCGGGCTGCAATTCGAGGACATCCTAAAGCTCGATGCGGGTGACGGCACTATGCTCGTACGGTACGTAGAGACCTTCGGAATGGCTCAAACAGGAGAGTTGATCCTGGTACCCGACTCACACTGGCGACTGAGCCTCTCTATAAACAAGGGCAACGCTGCCCAAGCCCTCGCCCTGAAGGTCGGTGGCCGGATAAGCCTGACTCCTCACCAGACCAACGCTGATTCCGGTGCCTGACCCCCGTGACCGCAATGTCTCACCAGAGGATCGTCGCAGAATAACTAAAGCCGCGTTCCTGAGACCCATGAACCTGTTTGTCCTCATCATCGGCAGCGTATTCTTCGCGGCCACCAGCTTGTGGTGGATAGCCCTCTTGACCATACTCACCTACGCAGCGGTCGTAACACTAGCCGCACGGGATCCCCTTTTCGAACACCATGTCCTCGAAGGCCGATCCTCGCGCACCCTATCCAACCCCACTCCCGCAGAAGACGTATCCCCCGAGCGTCGCGCTCGCTGGCTGCCCCGAGGCGAGACCCGACAAAAAGTCGAAGAATCCCTCGAAGTCTATCGAAAAGCTGTCCGGGCAATCGAAGAATCAGACGAAACTACCCGCACCGTGCTCGAAGACGCTACTCCGAGGCTTCACGCAGCAGCGGAACGCCTCGTTGACCTCGCTCAGGATAGGGAGAAGGCGGCGCAAGTCCTGAATGAGCTACCAAAAGACATAGAGGACGAGAGCAGGTGGGATCTGGAGAACAAGATACAGGCTGCGGACACGGAGATTTCCGGTGTCATAGAGAAGTTCGTCGCGTTGCGTACCCGAGTGGTCCGCATAT